>ASHK01001059.1 GCA_000695745.1 Vibrio madracius
TCTGACCACAGAAGCAAATTTACTGAAGCTGGCCTTCAGAAGGCGCAATCGGAGTTAACCAAAGTCATTCAGCCGCTACTGCAAGCTACGAATCTTGAGAACAACAGTAACTTATTCTCACTGCATTTCTCAGCTAACCTAACCGAACTTGATAGCGTCTTGGCATATACTTAGACTTTGATTATCACTCGGAGAAGGTCGTTATCACTTACGCCCCAAATAAGGCATATCATGTGGAGTTGTCGTACGCTAATTCTTGGGAAGGTGCTCAGCTGATTCCTGATGATGCCGATTTGGAGTCAATAGCTCAAGAGCTGACTGTGCTCAATACCGCGCGTCAACTTCTTGAACAAATGGCGTTATTAAAAGGAGATAAAGCGCAATTCGACGCATTGCTGGCTGAGAATGCTCATTGGTTTGGCAGCGACCGTAAAGACCTGTATAACACTTATTTCGCGGTGTTACCCGCAGAGACAGACCCTAGTTTTCAGCGTTATCACGATCTGGTGCTGTTAGACAGTCGCCCACAACAGAAACAGTACTTGGTTGGCTATACGTCTACCTTTGAGGCAAGCACCGCGGCAAGCGTTTCTCGCGATCAAGCTTGGTTTGAAATGGTCAATGGCGAACTTATGTTTGTTGGTGATGACCACCCTTACCCTACATCTTTCTATGCGTTGTATAAGCTTAATACTGCGCCACAAGGGTATAACTGGGTTGAAGGAGAGGCATTTCAGTGGGTATTTGAAGCTACGGGCTTTTTATCTCCACAACATTGCGCCAAAGTACCCACAAGCGGCGAGTGGCAATGGAACTCTCCGAACTTCTTTGAGAGTTTAACGCCGATAAGTGATGTGATCTTAGATTTGAATAACATCAGCGTGACTTCACCTACACAAAGTGCCATTGTCCTGGATAAGGTCTACAAAGACCCGACAACACTCCAATGTCACCTAGTCGACAGTGCTAACCGTATTAGTGGTCTTTTAGATGGTTACCCAATCAACCTTTCTTCTGATAACGTGGCCGCTAACCAGGTGTATGACGTCACTTACCACTATACAGATAAGACGTTAGTGAAAAGAATCTACCTAACTGAGCCACCACGCAGCAAACAGACAATGGCACCATTCCAGACAAATGTACAACATATTGATGGTACCAAAGGCTTGCTTACTTATGAGTGGAGCCGAACTAGCCTTTTGTGACCGAAGGTGATCTCTATGTCTATCACCCAGAGGATCTAGGGCAAGGGTCGCGAGTGCATATTGAAAAAGGCCAAACGTCGGTGGTCAAAGAGACCGATGCCGACGTTGTTCGTTTGTTTCACAACGCGCTAGACCCATACGGACGCGTTATCAACCAGTATTATGTCTCTGCGGATGGGACAACGCCATTAACAATGCAATAAACTGACACTTGCGGTTGTGCGTGAGTGGTTCTAACGACTCAGCACACCTGCAAATCCACTTCATTGTGCTCAAGAATATCGACCAAATCTTGCGGTGGCATAGCATCAGTATAAAACGCATCGACTTGGGAGATGTGTCCTAGATTGACCATCGCACCACGATTGATTTTAGTGCTATCTGCCGCCAATATGGTTTGTCCCGAGCACGCGATAATGGCTTGGGCAATACGGACTTCCGAAAAGTCGAAGTCTAAAAGACTGCCATCTTCATGTATCCCTGAGATACCTATGATGCCGTAATCCAATCGAAACTGTTCAATGAACTCTTTCGCCGCTTCTCCTATGATGCCGCCATCTTTGTTACGTATCTGCCCACCTGCGACGATAACGGTAAAATCGTCTTTGACCCGCAGTATGTTGGCCACGTTAATGTTATTGGTGACGATTTTAAGATCTTTATGATCAAGCAGTGCCGTCGCTACGGCTTCCGTTGTCGTACCAATATCGATAAACAATGATGAGGAATTAGGAATACGCTTTACTAACTCCTTGGCGATACGATTTTTTTCATCTTGATGTCGGACCTTACGTGAAGAGTACGCTTCATTTTCAGTACTAGAATGAAGTGATGCTCCCCCATGATGACGAGTAACCAGTCCCTGTTTCGCCAAGTCATTCAAATCGCGGCGAATCGTTTGTGGACTGACACCAAACTCTTCCACAAACTCTTCAGTGTTGGAAAAACCTTTTTCTGAGAGCATGGCAAGTATTTGTCTATGGCGTTGGGTTTGTTTCAAAACATCACTCCAATTCGAGTTCTCTTAACATCTACACAATAGTATAACTATCTGAAAGTTCACGGTATACCTCAAATAACGAAGTTCTAGTTTTCGCATTCAAGGCTTTGACATCATCACAAGGTGATACCAGATCAGGAATTTGATAGGTTTGCATCGAGGCAGCGACTGCCGCTTTCACCCCATTATTGGAATCTTCAAACGCAAGACATTGAGCCGCATCTACACCCAATCGATGAGCAGCGAGTAAGTAGATTTCAGGATCAGGCTTTCCGTGTTTAACTTCACACCCCGTCGCTAAACAATCAAAGTACTTATCCAAGCCCGCTAATTTGAGTTTTACTTCAGCAACATGGCGATGTGTAGAGGTCGCCACAGCGAGAGGAATATTGATGGACTTTAAGAAATCGAGTAGCTCTACCACACCATCTTTTTTAGGAATAGCCTGATGAAATACTACGGAATCATAGCGTTTTCGCCACTCATCATTGATCTCTTGATAATCAATAATCCCTTTGTATGCCTCACCTAACTTGTGGTGAATAGTCTTTGAATTACATCCAATAATAGACAGATAACTCTGCTCTAAAAAAGGCACACCCAGCGTGTGACATGCCTGTTCAAAAATGCCCTTACAGACATTTTCTGTATCGAGAAGCAATCCATCCATGTCAAAAATAGCTGCTTTAAAGTTCATTAACGACCCTACTTACCTACAAAAGATGGCGAGTATAGCAGATTCCTATATTAGAAAGGATGTGTTGCTGATGGAATCATCACTTGTGCCTGCCGCTGTACTTACACAGAACACGCGTGGTCACCGTTTTTTCATCATTTTCGTTATACACTCGGGCGACAGATTCCATGTGACACCAACTGAATATTGGTTACCAAATGTCCAGCTGAGAAACATTTTGTTTCATATATCTAATTTTTGTGCATCAGTTTGACCATTAAGTATTCTCCACTCTTCTTATCTTCTATACTCCAACATCAATTTGAGCGGAGCTTATTACCCGCTAAATAGATATTCTTTATGGACAGATCTCTTACTGAGGAAAAATATGACTACGGTATATATACTTGCCTTCTTTATAGTAGTGTTACTCACTGCTTATAAAGGTAAAGGTAGACACATATATAATTTTGCTTTACACGGCACAGCACTTTCTCTTATCCATATTCTCGTCATGTTCTTTGGACCAGCAAAATATACTGTAGATCTCAATAACCCATCAATTCATGACAACGGTAAGGCATACCTTTTTGTCTGGAGCATCAATAGAATGCTCCCTTTTGAATTTTTAGCCAGACCTTACATGCTAGTTCCTAAATTC
>ASHK01001060.1 GCA_000695745.1 Vibrio madracius
CATCAAAGCTTAAGCGAACCCCAAGGATGTAATTAGTTGCGGCATAGTAAGCCCATCCAGAGGTACCGGTTAACCATGGATGATTGGCGCGGCCATGATCCTGATGGTCGCGTCCCATAATAAACTGCACATAGGAGTACGGTTCGGTAACTCGAGTTTCAATCATGTCATTCTGGTTATATGGGTTGAGAGCATCATAGAACTTCATAGCTTGATCACCGCGTCCTAACTTAGCTTCGGCGACCAAGCCCATGGGTTAGGGTGAGAGAATATGGCCCCGTTCTCTTTTACGCCTTGGTAAACCCGAGTGACGAAGCCAATATCGTCGTTAGGAGTGGCGAAAGATGGTGCGTTGAGGTGTAAGCCGTAATCGGAGTAGAGGTATTCATCGACCGCATCCATGGCTTTTTTACCGCGTTCTTCGGAAACCGCACCTGACACTACCGCCCAAGTGTTTGATTCTAAATGAACCTTGCCTTCAGTCTGCTCGTTGGTTCCAACTTTATCGCCATTTTTGGTAATACCACGGATGTACCAACCACCATCCTCATCCCAAAGGTGAGTCTCGCAGGCATCTTGAACTTTTTTCGCCATTTGCCCATAGTGGGCCACATCGTCAAGTTGTCCTAGCTTACGTGCTAAGTCGACAAACTCTTGTAGCGCCCAGTAGTGAAGGAATGCCACCATGGAGGATTCTCCTCCGCCTAGGTTGAGGCAGTCGTTCCAGTCGGCACGCAGACCTTTTGCAATACCAGTAGCTCCAACATGTTTATCAGTGAAATCAAGTGCTGCCTTCATATGATCATACACAGTGGCATCACCACCATCGGCGTAAGGTATGACGTTATTGAAGAAATCCATCTCACCGGTTTCCATTACATAGCGACAGATAGTTGGCACTAGCCATAGGTGGTCATCAGAACAGGTATCCGCGATACCGTGGATTTTATCTTCATCGCTAGGTGTTGGTACTACCGTCGGTGATTTAGATGGTTTCACGTCCGCTTTCTCTGGGTCAAACCAATCAGGGTCGAACAGGTGCAATCCGTAACCAGCCTTAACTTGGCCACGAAGCAGATCGACAATGCGTTTTTTCGTCATTTCAGGAGCAGAGTGAGGGACGGCCATAGCATCTTGGGCCGTATCTCGGTATCCCAAGCCCGTGCGACCTCCCACTTCAATAAATGAAGCAAAGCGAGACCAAACCACACAGGTTTCAGCTTGGTACAAAGTCCAAGTATTCAACATGGTATCCAAGCCTTCATTTGGCGAACTGACTTGGAATTTCGCGCAGCGTGACTCCCAGTGAGCTTTGATGGCCTCAAAGGCGCTATCCACTTCAGAGTGGTTTTGATATTTGGCGCGAAGTCTGGCCCCGTTGCCTTTGCCAATACCTAGAATGTAAGCGAAACGAACCTCTTCACCTGGCTGAATAGTGAATTGTTTATGCAGGGATCCGCAATGGTTATAACAGGTTTGCGTATGATTCGAACAACGTCCCTGTTCAACGGCAATAGGGTTTGACTCATCTCGGTAAGCACCAAGGAAATGGTCTCTTTGACCATCGTAGCTATCGGGTTCAAAGGTTGATGCTAGGTAGTAAAAGCCTTCAAAATCGTTGGTGTTGTAGAACAGGTCATATTCAATCACACCATCGTTATAATCGGTGCCTGCCGAGTAAAGTGACATCTGGTGGTTTTGGTTATCAGACGCGATATGACTGAATGAGAATTCAACAAAAGAAAAGGCACTGATAGTACGAGGCTTATTGCTGGTGTTGCGAATGACAACATCCCAAATTTCAGCATCTTCCCCCTTAGGAACAAACAAGGTTTTGGTGGCTTCAATACCCGCATAGTCGCACTTAAATTTCGAGTACGAAAGGCCGTGGCGAACCTCATATTGAGCTTCGTCTAGACTCTTGGCTACAGGCTGCCAAGAGATGGACCAGTAGTCACCGGTTTCATCATCGCGTAGGTACACATAGTGTCCCGGGCGGTCAAAGCTGGCATTGGGTCTGAATTTGGTGACTCGGTTGTATTCAGGGGAATTGTAGAACGAATAGCCACCGGCATTATGAGAAATCACAGTACAGAATTTTTCAGTACCAAGGTAATTGGTCCATGGCGCAGGAGCATCGGGACGAGTGATGACGTATTCACGATTCTCGTTGTCAAAGTAGCCGTATTGCATGTCTATATCCTTATGGAGAAATTAAATTTTTTCGTTATTGTTATTGGTCTAGTGAGGCGCGCTTTCATGTTCCTCGGTATCAGCCCAAGGATCGCGATAATGAATACCTTGGCGTTGTAACAAACCAAGGTGAGCTTTCAGTCTGGCTAAAAAGGCGCTGTAGCTTTTTCGATTCTCTGGACACCAAGCGGTCTCTGCTAGCGCGAGGAGTCGGGGGAATATCATGTAATCAAGGCGTTGCTGGTGGCTGACTATTTCTGTCCACAGCGCAGCTTGCATGCCTAGAATCCGCTTTTTGATTGGATCATTGGAGCTCAGCTCAGAGAGAGGTTCATATAAGTAAGCTTGCTCCAATGTGATGACGTTTGCCCAATCAACACCAGGCTCTGTTGGGCAGTGATCTTGTGCCATATCCAGATAGGTGGTCTGACCCGGCTGCAATACGACGTCATAGCCGAGCTTGGCGCAGTTGATGGCTGCTTCTTCACTTAGCCATGAGTATATGACTGTGTCTTTACTGACTTTATGGCCAAAGTGTGCCTCTTCCCAACCCAGCATGCGTTTGCCCAGAGACTTCAGTTTGTCTTCGGCGTAACGAAGCAAATGACCTTGCAGCTCTTTAGAACTGTTGTAACCGTGAGTTTCCATTAAAGCTTGGCAATTTGGGCTTTTTTCCCAAACTCCCACCGGCACTTCATCGGCACCAATATGAACGTAAGGGCGGGGAATAGCTCGCTAATCTCTTTCAAGACAATATCAAGAAAGCGATAGGTGCCATCGATACCTGGCGACAGCGTATTGTCGTTGTAGTGTTGGACACTGCGGTAGACAGAACGGTCATTAGGATCAACCAGCATATGTGGCAGTGATTTAATGGCAGCACGGCAGTGACCGGGAATATCAATTTCTGGAATCACTTGGATGCCGCGTTGTGCTGCAAATGCGATGACGTCCTTAATATCTTCTTGGCTATAGAATCCGCCATAACGCTGATTGATATGATGGAACTGAGCCTCAAGGATTTCATTTGGGCCTCGCCAAGCGCCAACCTCAGTGAGCTCAGGTAGCGCTTTTATCTCAACACGCCACCCTTCATCATCCGTTAAATGCCAATGGAAGGTATTCAGTTTATAGTGAGCAAACAGGTTGATAAGGCGTTTGATCTCTTCAACCGGTTGAAAGCTACGCGCACTGTCTATCATCACGCCACGATAAGCAAAACGAGGTTTATCATGAATTTGGCAGAAGGGAATATAGAGAGTATGGCGCGCCGCATCAAAATCCATCAATTGAATTAAGGTCGCAGCACCATAGATAAAGCCTGACTGACTGGTTGACTCAATGACCACACCGTTATCATTGACGATCAGTTTATATTCTTCTGGATCCAGTACTGGTGAGTGTCTGAAGTGAATACCTTGTTGTCCAATGGACTTAGGTTCGATGTGGAAAAGGCGAGCCACTTCTTCGGCTAACCAATTGGCAGCCGACTGAAACTCACCA
>ASHK01001061.1 GCA_000695745.1 Vibrio madracius
AAACTTACCGGCTTAACGGCATGCTGAACTTTCTTTTTGAATAGCTTGGACCGAGTTACAAAGTCCTTTGTTAATCCGGAGACTTCCAACAACGCACTCATGCTTTCTTCTCCGTATTAAGAGGGAAGTGACAACTGTATTTATGATTCTTAACGCGTTTGGCGCTCGGTATTTCGACACATTGCCTTTGCGCATAAGGCAACGTGGCCCAAGGCGACAGCCAATCGGCAAGTGCTGCAATGGTGGGATAGAGCCTGGTAAAGACTGCAGTTTCTCTTTGTGCGGAATCCAATCGCCAAAATCAGGCATTGCCTTGAGCAGCGCCACTGTATAGGGATGCTTGGGTTTCGCAAGTAGCTTAGCGGTATCCGCCGATTCAACCGATTGACCACAGTACATTACTGTAATTCGAGTCGCCACTGAGTAATGGTCGTTAAGTCGTGACCGATCAGAATAATGGTGGTGTTATTTAACTGATTCATACGACTTAACAAGCGCAAGATTTGTGATTGAGTGATGGGATCCAAGTCGTTGGTTGGTTCATCGGCAATCAGCAATTTTGGCTTGGTGGCAATAGCCATCGCAATCATGATTTTCTGACACTCGCCATCAGTTAGTTCATACGGATAGCTGTTCATGATACGGGTATGGTCTTTAATGCCTACCTTATGGAGTAGGGCGATAGCTTGTTTTTTGCGCCACTTAAATCGTTCCCACCATTTTCCTTCAAAGGAACGAGAAGGGATCGATTCAATCAGCTGTTTCCCTACTTCATCAGATGGGTCGAGACACGTTGATGGCTCTTGGAAAATCATTGCCACATCGCGGSCAATCACGCGTCGGCGCTCACGAGGAGTGAGTTGCAGCAGGTCGATGTTACCCAAGCGCATCCTATCGGCAGTGACACGCCAATTGTCTTTACAAACGCCAACAATGGCTTTAGCGACCAGACTTTTTCCCGAACCTGATTCGCCTACCAAACCGCGAATTTCACCTTCATTGATGGTAAAGCTCATGCGATCCACCGCTTTGACGAGACCTTGTGGCGTCTCGATTTCGATGGTTAAGTGTCGAATATCTAAAACTGGCATTATTCGATCCCCGCGTTCAGTGCGCTGCGCACACCTTCACCAACAATATTGACAACAACAACTGTAAACAAAATCGCCAAACCTGGCAGGATAACAGTCCATGGAGCCAGATAGAGTAATTCAGCGGCATCCCCTAACACAGCTCCCCACTCACTACTCGGAGCTTGAGCTCCTAAACCAAGGAAGCCAAGAGCAGTAATATCTAAAATGGCAATGGAGAGCGCAAACGTCACTTCGGCGGCAATGACAGTGAGAATATTTGGCAGTATAGAGTTCCAGAGCAGATAGAAATCATTTGCGCCATCTAAACGGGCAGCCATGATGTAGTCTTTTTCAACTTCCGTGTGCACCGCAACATAGATGGAGCGAATGAATCTCGGGATCAGGGCAAGACATATCGCAAGGAGAATGTTGAATTCTCCAGGGCCAAGAAAGGCCACAAAAATGATCGCCAATAACAGCGACGGAATTGACATAACCGTATCAAGTAAGTGATTGAGTGTACTAGACAGCAAACCGCGTGTCATACCCGCTAGAATACCAATCAAACACCCGACACTCGTCGCAATCGCTGTAATAATAATGGCCGCTCCAAATGACAGGCGAGAACCATCAATGATTCGCGATAAAATATCGCGGCCCAAGTCATCGGTGCCAAAGAAGAAATCCACCGTACCTAATGGATCCCAAGATGGCGGGATCAGTAAGTATGAACTTTGCTCCATCGGGTCGTAAGGCGTAATAAATGGCGATGCTAGGGTAATAATCACAATAAAGATCAAGCACCAAAGACCAAACATCGACAGGCTGTTGGAACGGTAACTGCGCCAAAAACGTTCCAACATGAGTAGGAATGCGCTCTTCTTGGTAAACGTTATCTGACAGCATACCATTCCTTCCTTACTAATGGATTGACCATCGCCC
>ASHK01001062.1 GCA_000695745.1 Vibrio madracius
TGAAGAGCGACGTTCATATCAAGTAGAGATTACCGATAGTATTCGCCGCGTTGGCCATAGCGATCAACGAGTTTGGTTTACTGATCAGAAACACCTCTACATCCAAGACCAAAAATCGCAACATTTCTCGCAAATTGAACTTGCTATGTTTGAGCGTTTTTACAGTGGTTCGAATATCGATGTCCAAGCGGTTTTAAACGTTAATGGCACTTGGTATTTGGGCACTAGCGTCGGCGTGTTTCAATGGCATGATAAAGTGCTATCACAGCTAAAGACCAGTCATCGAGGTAGGGTAACTCAACTATTCTATTCCAATTCTAGCAACCAACTTTTGATAGGTTATAGTGCCGGAGTAGAGCAGTTTTCTTTGGAAACCAACGAGTCTCATTATCATCAACTTAATCGAGCTAAAGTCCTTACGCTTCAAGAGTCAACACGGTACTTTTGGGTCGGGACAGAGCATGGCTTATTCCTTATTGATAAAAATACCCAACGAATAGAGCGTGTACGACACAACATTAACGACAATTTCAGCTTGTCTGGAGACAAAATCTACTCGTTGGTGTCAGATCGAATGGATGGAATGTGGGTCGCGACGGATAACGGCATACGCTATTTTTCCGAATATGGTGATTTATTTCGCCGCTATACTGTGTCCTTAGAGGATGAACTGCAGCGCGTTGAAGCCAAATTAGAAGTGATTGCCAACCCATTAGGTGGCTACTGGGTAATCACACCGTCGGCACTTTATTTTATTGACCTTAAGGGAATATCAACGTTGGTATTTTGGGGACGAGTGTCTTCGTTGACCCAACAGAATAAACAGTTATGGTTAGCGACAGATCGCGGGTTGTTGCTGTTGGATCTCGCTAAATATCGAGTCACGCCTCTTCGACAAGATATCGATACTATTCCAACTCATGTTGACCAGCTTGCGATCGGCGCTGGAAAAACGCTTTGGTTGAGTGACGGATTAAGGTTAATGAGCGTTGATACCGAGACTCATCAAGTGACGGACTTTGGTCATGAGTGGGTAGTGAGTAAACACTTACCAGCAAAAATAACCGAAATCGACGTCGTTAATCCCAATCTTACCGTGGTGGGAACGGATCACGGTCTTTATCTGATTGAAGATGGTAAAAGCCACTTTATAAAGCAAAGCGAGCCGTTTGGTAGCGTTATCGAGGTATCCTCGAGCAAAGAGCAGGTTTGGGTCGCCAGTGGTTACGGCGCTTTTTCGCTGTCTTTGCCAAACCGTACCTTTAGAACCTTGCCACTGTTTCATGACAATATTCGTCCTGTGTGCATCACTCAAGCCAATGACAATGTTTGGTTGATGACCTCAGCAGGCATTTCCGCTTACTCGTCTGAGGGTGATATCCGCAAACATTTCAGCGCACCTTATGGGTTAATCAACAATGAATTTATCAATGGTAGTTGCAGTTATAGTGACAAAAGCGGCGAAGTGATCGTCGGGTCGCACTATGGCATTGTTGAATTTAACTCAGAGCGGTTACTTGATGCTCAGTTGCCATCACCTGAAGTGTTGGTATCGAAAGTGTTGATAAACAACCAACCCGTTCATCTGGCGGTTTAGCGCGATTAACGCCAGAGGTTGAGTTCGGTGACTCTATAGCCCTGCAGTTAGGTCTCTGGCCGTTACACAGGGCAAAAATTTGATGTACCGAATTGGTGGCTCAGATTGGCAACAACTGCGAGGGCAGCAGCTAAACATTGATAAACCCAAACTTGGTAAGCAGCATATCGAAATTGCTGTTTCGGGTCAGCAGGATAGTACCAAAATTACCGTGTTTGAGTTCAATGTTCTTACTCCATGGTATATGACGGGCTGGTTTTATGCGCTGTTAGGGGGGAGTTTTATCGGCTTGACGGGATTGTTCATTTACTGGCGTTCGCGCCGAATACAAGCAATGAACACGTCACTAAAAACACAGGTGGCGCTAAAAACAGAGCAATTACAACACCAGAGTCGAGTGTTAGTTGGCAACAATCAACAGTTACGAAAGGCCTTTAGCATACGTCATCATGTGCTCAAGGAGTTGACGGAACAAGCAATCAGTCATTCCAAACAATTTAAATTGGA
>ASHK01001063.1 GCA_000695745.1 Vibrio madracius
ATGTAATTCACGCCACCAGAAAACTGGTGTGAATCAAATAGAGACATAGCTGCAGAGTTACGCGCCATAACAGAAGCATTATCGGCGATTACCGCATCACCAGCGAACGCGCGGCCAAGGCCTGTTGCTGATTGTGCGTTAAGTTGGAAACCGGCTGCTGCTGCTTGTTGAGAGGCGAACGTGAGTGACGAGACTGCCACTGCTAATAGTGTTTTTTTATACAGACGCGAAGTAGTCATTAGTATACATCCTTTATTTGTAATCGCCTCTTTGGGCGTTAGTGAAAATTGAGTCAATGCTCAATTTCGGGGCTGATCCTAATCGCAAGTATAGGTAATAGAAATCTGACCAGTAAGTAAAATTACGTTAAAAGTATATAAATGATGACTATTTGGCAGGAAATGCATCGAAAATGGTTATTTCTAGAGTATGTACTCTAGAAATAACTGTATCAATAAAAAAAGAGCCTTATCTCGAAATAAGGCTCTTTTCGCAATAAAATTATGCAGGATTTAAGATTTTCTTAATGTTTTCGCCGATTTTAGCATAGTCTTCGCCTTCTTCCCCAACGAGAATGAAACTTGCGTCACCGATCGGCTCAACCATACCTGCCATCCCATCTTTATCGAAAGACTTGGTTTGTTGGCTCGCAATACCTGTTAAAAACAGGGTAACTTTGCCTTTTTCTCCTTGAAATACCATATGCATTGCGTTCGAATCACCAAAACCGCAGTGGTTCAAATAATAAACATGGTACGGAAATTTTTGTCCTATCTGATAAGCAAAGGGCAGTAATTTGGCATTGATTTGAGCTTTAGACACATTTTCGTCTAGCGGCTCAATAAAGCCCATTTCTGCATGAACATGCTCCATTGCGGTATCGGACAGCGAGGCTTGTGCTGGCGCAACAACGACATTACCCCAGTTACTTGCCGGACAAGTAAACCAAACGCAAAGGCAATAGATGCTGCCAATGACATCGCCCGTTTACCGAATTTCACTTTGACCACATTGCTTTCTGGCTGGTTAAATAAGATCCGGTCTGCCAAGTCGTCGGGAACATCGACTTTCATCGCTTGTTCTATTCGAGCATCTAAAGCCAGAATATCGTCCATATATTTGGCATTACTTTCATTTTGTTGAAGCGCTTCCAACAACTCAGCATCTTTCGCCTTCGGATCGGACATAATACGACGACGGAATTCTAACTCATCCATTGTGTTGCCCCCTAGGTGAATCCGCAGACTCCAACATTTCCTTGAGCTGGTTGCGCGCTCTAAATAATCGAGTCATTACAGTGTTTTTGTTTAGGTCAAGAATCGAGCTATCTCCTCACCGCTAAAGCCACCAACGACTTGCAAAAAGAAGCGGTTCTCGATACTCAACATCGAGTTTCATAATTTGAGCTTGAAGCCATTCCTGCTGATGGTGCGGATCATCAGAAACTTTTGCATCGTTGCCAAAATCATCAATATCTACCAGATCAAACTGCTTACGTTCAAAACGACGAGCATTTTCCCTACGCAGAATAGTAATTAGCCACGACTTAGCGGCTTTTTCATCTTGGAGACTATCCAGAGACTTCCAAGCGCGCAAGCAAGTTTCTTGAACGAGATCCTCGGCGACAGGCTTATCTT
>ASHK01001064.1 GCA_000695745.1 Vibrio madracius
GCATGGCACTCACTGGCGCAAGTGGCAGTGGCAAGAGCACGCTATTGAATATTCTGGGTGGTTTCGAGCCAATGACCAGTGGCAGCTTAGAGTTGGCTGGTGAATTGACGCAAACGTGGAACGATAAGCAATGGGGCTATTTTCGTCACCACAAGCTTGGCGTAGTCTTTCAGCAATTTAACCTGCTAACGCCGTTAAATGTCCGACAGAATATTGAGTTTCCTTTAAGTTTAAACAAGCGGAAGTGGGACGCTTGGTGCGACTATTTAGTCGCTAAATTGGATATTCAACCACTGCTTGAACGCCACGTTTCTGCGTTATCAGGTGGTCAGCAACAACGAGTGGCGATTGCAAGGGCGTTGGCGCATCAACCCGCATTGCTTTTGGCAGATGAACCCACCGGAAACCTTGACCAGAAAGCGGGCTTGGAAGTGATGCGACTGTTAGAAGATATTACCCGCGAAGGAAATACATCTGTTTTGCTTGTCACTCACAGCGAAGAATGTGCGGCGTTTATGCAGCGACGTTGCCGTTTAGAAAACGGACTGCTTTATGAAACACCGTAAAGGAACTCATCTACGAGTCGCTCTGTCCATTTCTGCGGCTCACTATCGTCAAGCGCCTTTACAGGCACTCGCTATTCTTATCGGCATTATCTTGGCAGTGACGTTGTTTGTGGCCGTGCAAGCGATCAATTTAAACGCCAAACGCAGTTATGCGGAATCGGCAGAGTCGCTTAGCGTCAAGGCGCATTATCTAGTTATTCCAATGTCTGGACAGGGCTATCTTGCTGAATCCGTGTATTTTTCATTACGTCAATCTGGATTGAGCCAATCATTACCAATACTTGAGGGGCGAGTGAGAGATGATAATGGGCGACGCTATTCTATCCAAGGAAGTGATATTGTAGCGGCCGTCACTTCGCGCTCTCGATTACAGTCAGAGAGTGATGATGTGTCTTTATCTAATTCAGCGTTGCCTCTAGCGAATTTGATGAATGGCGAACCTTTTGTCATTGTAAGCGAAACTCAGTATCAAAGGATGGGCGGCGCTAAGACGGCGGTTTTGGACGACGTTGCTATCCAGTTTGTTGTCGTACCCGACGAATGGCAGCTGGGAAGTCGCTTGCTGGTGGATATCAGCTTTGCCCAGCGTTTGCTGAACAAACAGGGGCAGCTTAGCTATATTGCCATACTGGATAACAAGGTGGCTGACGATACTAAGTGGCAAGCGTTGATATCAGGCAAAGCACAATGGGTTGCCAATACAAAAAGCACTGACCTTGGTTCACTGACGGAAAGCTTTCACCTCAACCTCACAGCAATGAGTATGTTGGCATTTCTGGTTGGGCTATTCATTGCCTACAACGGTGTGAAATACAGCTTACTGAAACGCAATCGGCTGTTGGTGCAAGTGCAGCAAGCGGGACTCACACCTAACACGGTTTTCTTGGCGCTGATTCTAGAGCTGGTGGTTTTAGTTACTGTAGGTACCAGTCTGGGGTTTATCTTTGGTATCCAATTAAGTCATTGGTTACATCCCACGGTAGCACTCACCTTAGAGCAGCTTTACGGCGCAACGTTATTGCCTGGCACATGGCAATGGCAATGGTGGGCTCAGGCATTGCTACTTACGCTAGCTGCGGCATTGTTCGCTTGTTGGCATCATTTTAAACAAAGGGTACAACAACCCTTATCTTCTCACGGTGGATTCTATCAATCTCCTGAACAGAGCAATGAAAACCGCTTGATGATCGTTGGGCTGATATTTGTGGTGGTGGCACTCATTGGCCTTTGGTTGAGTAGTTATTTTCGCTTAACGATGTTTTGGCTGGGTGTGTTTATTGTCGCGATTCCAATGTTACTGCCCAAGTCTCTTAGCCTGCTAGCTCGAATAGCAGAACGCAAAACCTCTACTGGGTTGGTCCAGTATCTGTTTGCGGAATTGCGGGAACTGATAGCACCTTTGTCTCTGGCGATGATGGCGCTGTTGTTGGCTATTACCGCTAATATAGGAATGAACACTTTGGTGGGCAGTTTCGAGTCGACATTGAAACATTGGTTAGAGCAGCGCCTGCATGCGGATATTTACGTCAGTCCTGCACAAAGTGACATGACTAAAGTCGAGCAGACGTTAGCTCATTTCGACGGCGTGGAAGAGGTCTATAAGCAATATTATGTACAATCTAACGTCAGTGGACTGCCTACGCGATTAGGTACCAAAGACCGTATAACCTTAGAACAAACCATGGTGTTTCAATCAAAAGTTAATGATTTTTGGTCCCGTTTCTATGCTGGGGATGTCGTGGCTATCAGTGAGCCGATGGCAGTGAAACTGGGGTTAGTGCTGGGAAGTGAGCTGCCTAGAGACTTTATGTCTGGTATGACACTGACAGTCGGTGCCATTTTTTATGATTATGGTTCGCCCGATGGCGAAGTGCTTATTTCGCCTGAGTTATGGCAATCACAAGGGTTCTCGATGGTGCCAAGCAGTTTAGGTGTAAAGGTGAGTGGTAACCGTGAAGATATGCAGCAGGCATTAAAAGCCAAACTGAATTTACACTCCAGCCAACTGTTTGATCAGGCGGAAATTAAAGCGATTGCGCTCAATATATTTGCTCAAACCTTTGCGATTACCAGTGCTCTCAATGGTGTGACGTTACTCGTCGCTGTTATTGGCTTATTTACTTCCTGTTTTATGCTATTGGACGCTCGCAAAGCCGCAATCGCTCGGCTTTATGCACTGGGCGTCAACAAATCGCAATTGTTTGTTATGGTGGTAGGGCAAATGGTCACTTTGGTGCTGTTCACATTGTTAGTTGCCTTGCCACTGGGCGCATTGGTCGGTTATGTGCTGACTGATATTGTGACACTGAGAGCATTTGGTTGGAGTTTGAACTTTGTGTGGAGTTGGATGGATGTGGTTCGCCTTGC
>ASHK01001065.1 GCA_000695745.1 Vibrio madracius
TATCCCCCCTCGATCATGGGTTCATCTAGCCTAAGTCGAATTCTATTACGATGGATCGCTTCAGGCGGTAGACTAATAAACCCATATCGATTAAACACAGGTTTCTGATCCGCAGATAACGTTAAGCCAATAAAGAACTCTTCTTGTTCATTAAAGTATTCTCTATTGGGCGGCAGATTCAGATACATATAGTAAACGCTGGCGAGGGGATAACGCCCAGACAATATGGTCTCTTTATTCACATCGTATGACTCACCAAAACGATCTGTGACTTTTAAGATGTTATCCTCTTTTAGCTCGTCGGTGTACACGGTATAACCAATCGCCCCTTCTTCACTGGCGATTTGATTCAAGAATGTTGGTTGGTCAGCCACAAAATGCGTCGCCGCATACTCTCCGTCTTTACAAGTAACCCAGCTTGAAAATTCTTTATGCATAACGAATTGGTTATCAATGGCAAACGGGACCATAGGAACCGTGCTTTGCCCACTATCATCGGTCCATCTCACCACATCAGGTTGTGAATGGCAGCCAAAAACACGTTTTAGCTCCGCGACCGAAATAGATGGGGTTTGATTACTTTTATTACTGACAATCGCTATCACATCTGCGGTAAAAAACAGCTCGGTCGGCTTATATCCATGTACTTGAACAAACTTGGCTATCTCCCTCGTCTTTCCATTTGCGTGAGCTGATCCCCATTGCAAGCTCGTTATTGGTGATGCTATACGGCACATCAGCACCTGCCCTTTACTTCAATATCGAGCTGTTTCGCCTCCACTAATGCTTGCATGAGTGGTACTAAATTATGTTCAACCGCAACAATAGATGGTGGGGTCATTTGCTGCGCTGCGGCGGCAAACGGTGCTACTAGCATACTACTGACAATTAACGTACTTGGTTTATTCACTAGGAGCCTCCACTTTGGTCGCACTGCTTAAGTTTTTTTCTGAAGTAAAGATGTCCCACGCCTCGGTCACTTTCATTTCCGGGCGATAAAAAACGGCTATCGTTCGGCGTTTACGTTTATGAAGCTGTTCTGTGTAGTACGTAGTTTGGGTAAACTCCTGCTCCGAAATCCGCTCTGATTCAATCCCCAGCCGTTCTAGCTCTTCTCGGATTGCTCCAGTTCGGCGCTTAGCCAAAGCTTTATTGTACGTATCCGTTCCTTCTGAGCTCGTATCACCGATTAGAACCACATTTGAGTTTGGATATTGATCGAGCATTTCGACAAGGCGATTCACTTTAGGCGCCTGATCACTGCGTAATTTTGATTTATCAAATCAAAATTGACACTGACGACCACTGGTTTATCGGAGATCTGCCAATCTGCACAACCCGTGTTGTCGACAGCTACATGCTTTGGAGTGTCAAGGCATCGATCTCGCTGGTTAATCACGCCATCTTGATCTTGGTCGCGCAAATCATCAATTTGATGCCGGTTAGTTTGAACATTGGGAGATTCCGCACAGCCAAACAGCACCAAAGGAAGAAGCCCAATCATTAGTAATCGTTTCATGAGGACTCTCCTTCTTTTGCCACTCGTCTGGGTGTTCAACACGCAATGCATAAGTCAGCACACCATTGCATT
>ASHK01001066.1 GCA_000695745.1 Vibrio madracius
GGTTTGCTCACCGGTCTTAATGTGGTCAGACACAGTACAAAATTGCTAACGCTTTTGCGCCGTACTCTGCCGCTACACCATAGATACCCGCCGCTTCCATTTCAACACCAACAATGCCGTATTTATCCATGACATCAAACATCTCTGGATCTGGAGTGTAGAACAATTCAGCAGAGAACAGGTTACCAACTTTAACGTTGATACCACGAGCTTTCGCAGCTTCTTCCGCATTTTTTACCATGTGGTAGTCAGCAATCGCCGCAAAGTCGTGATTCTTAAAGCGAATACGGTTTACTTTAGAGTCCGTACATGCACCCATACCGATCACAACATCGCGTACTTTAATATCTCGTTAACTGCACCACAGCTACCAACACGGATAATTTTCTTAACACCGAAGTCCTTGATAAGTTCAGTCACGTAAATAGAGCAAGATGGAATACCCATACCGTGACCCATTACAGAGATACGACGACCTTTGTAAGTACCTGTATAACCGTACATATTACGTACGTCACACACTTGTACCGCATCATCTAAAAATGTGTCTGCAATGTATTTTGCACGGATTGGATCACCCGGCATTAACACTACGTCTGCAAAATCACCCATTTCCGCATTAATGTGAGGAGTAGCCATGACTGTTTCCCTTTATTCTTCAGTTTTCATTTCTAGGAATCAGATCCTAGAAGTCAGTAAAATGTACAACGCTCAAGCGAAACTTGAGCGTTGTTCGTCAATTAATTATAGGAAGTTCTTTCCGTAATCCATTGAGGATGTACCAAAGTAACTTGCAAGACTTTGACCAATATCAGCAAAGCTATCACGAAGACCTAAAGAACCTGCCGGAACCTTATGACCATAAACAAGAACAGGAATATGTTCACGTGTATGGTCCGTACCAGGCCAAGTAGGATCACAACCATGATCAGCGGTTAGAATAAGAACGTCGTCCTCTTTCATCAGTGCAATCACTTCGTCAATGCGCGAATCGAAATATTCAAGCGCAGCGGCATAACCAGCAACGTCACGACGATGTCCAAATGCTGAATCAAAATCAACAAAGTTAGTAAAGACGATGGTGTTATCACCCGCTTCTTTGATTTGTTCCTTGGTTGCTTCAAATAGCGCCGGTATGCCTGTGGCTTTCACTTTCTTAGTAATACCACAATTCGCGTAAATATCGGCAATCTTACCGATAGACACTACTTGTCCTTGCTTTTCTTCAACCAGCTTAGACAACACCGTCGGTGCTGGTGGCTCAACGGAAAGATCACGACGATTACCAGTACGCTCAAATTGCCCTTTACCAGGACCAATAAATGGACGCGCGATAACACGACCAATATTGTAATCCTCAAGCTCTTCGCGAGCAATTTGGCAAAGCTCAAGCAAGCGATCTAAGCCATAAGTTTCCTCATGACAGGCAATTTGGAAAACAGAATCCGCTGAGGTGTAGAAGATAGGTTTTCCCGTCTTCATATGCTCTTCACCCAAGTCATCAAGTACTTGAGTTCCTGATGCATGACAGTTTCCTAGAAAACCATCTAAACCCGCTCGCTCTAGAATTCGGTCCGTCAGCTCTTTCGGAAAACTGTTTTGTTTATCCGTGAAGTACCCCCAATCCAAACAAAACAGGAACACCTGCAATTTCCCAGTGC
>ASHK01001067.1 GCA_000695745.1 Vibrio madracius
AACGGTATCGATATGTCTGAGCCGAAAAAATTAGCGCAGGTTGATGCCACTATGATAACTGAGCATTCCTTATCTCAGTACTTTAAACTGATCATCGCTACCGCATTAGGTAAGGGAGCGGGAGACCGTATTCGATAGTAAATGCTTACCAAGCAAAACGTAAGACAAAGTGTTACTTGATTGCTTGGCGTTCGCTGTCAATAATACAGAGTTATAGAAACTGGGGCCTCAGACGAAATATATCGGAATGATTACTGTTATTTCGGGGGATTCAGCTAAAAATGATAATCAATTTGTAAGATGAAACTATGAAAATAGCGGTTGCAGGAACAGGCTATGTTGGCCTATCAAATGCGATGTTGCTGGCTCAGAATCATGAGGTAGTAGCGGTAGATATTAACGCGGAAAAGGTTGAGATGTTGTGCAATAGGCAATCGCCAATTGTTGACAGTGAAATTGAAGCGTTCTTAAAGCGTGATGACCTTAACTTCACCGCTACTCTCGATAAGGAGCTCGCATACTCTGGCGCAGATTATGTCATCGTTTCAACACCAACAGATTATGATCCACAAACCAATTACTTTAATACCAGCTCGGTTGAAGCGGTGATTAAAGATGTGATGGCGATTAACCCTGATGCGGTCATTGTTATCAAGTCCACTGTACCAGTTGGTTACAGCGCGCGTGTTCGTGAAGAGTTGGGTACTGAGAACGTGTTCTTCTCTCCAGAGTTTTTACGTGAAGGTAGCGCCCTTTATGACAACCTCAATCCGTCTCGCATTATTATCGGTGAGCGCAGTGAACGTGCAAAAGTGTTCGCTGACCTGTTGGTGGAAGGGGCTCAAAAAGAGAATATTGATGTATTATTTACTGATTCAACTGAAGCTGAAGCGGTGAAACTGTTCTCAAACACCTACCTCGCAATGCGCGTTGCCTACTTCAACGAGTTAGATTCTTATGCTGAAGCGCTTGGATTGGATACACGCCAAATCATCGAAGGTGTGGCGCTAGATCCACGTATTGGTGGTCACTACTGCAACCCATCTTTTGGTTATGGTGGTTACTGTTTACCAAAAGACACTAAGCAGCTGCTTGCTAACTACCAAGAAGTGCCAAATAACATTATTGGCGCTATCGTTGATGCTAACCGTACTCGTAAAGACTTTATTGCTGAATCTATCTTGAAGCGTGAGCCAAAGGTTGTTGGCGTGTATCGCCTCATCATGAAGTCGGGCTCAGATAACTTCCGAGCGTCAAGTATTCAAGGCATTATGAAGCGTCTGAAGGCAAAAGGTATTGAAGTCATTGTTTATGAGCCTGTGCTGAAAGAAGATCACTTCTTCCACTCTCGAGTGATTCGAGACGTTGAAGCGTTTAAACAAGAAGCCGATTTAATTATTTCAAATCGCATGTTGCCTGAGTTAGCTGACGTCGCTGACAAAGTGTATACGCGTGACTTGTTTGGTAATGACTAGAGACTAATAACTTGAAATAGACCGTCATCT
>ASHK01001068.1 GCA_000695745.1 Vibrio madracius
ATGGTCTCGGTACTAAATAGATAAGGCAGTACCATTGACTCACGAATTCTGTCTGGAGTTTCTTGTCGGTCAATTCGCGACTTGACGTTAGTTGGCGTCGCTCCTTGCGCCACCACTGTGGTGAGTGAGCACGATAGAGCAGCGATGACACTTAAAATACGGCGATATGTCATACGAGTTAAACTTCCTTGTGAGATTTTTCATTTTTATTATGGGTGTAACAATAAATAGCCTAGCGTTATTTTAGGCGATAGAAAACACTAAGTGGTTATTTTGGCGGCTTTTTAATATTAGTTTTATAAAGTTGGTCTATATCGACGATGATATAGAAAACCAAGCGGTGACTTGGGCTATAAATCGGTTATTACGCAGTGACGATGACTACATGCAGGCTTTCAAATACTCTAACGCCCCAACAACAGATGCGACTTGAGCATCGTTGCACTCTTGTGGGGTGACTTTTGGACTATCTGGATAGACTTCAGTCGTGGTGGAGTATTCACAATCGGTCATGCCTGTACAGAGGCTGAGCTTTTTCAGCGGGTAATTGATCACACCATGTTGCACTACTTCAGAGCCGATGATGTTGCCGTTTTGGTCTGGTGGGGCAATATGGGTGACTTTTTCTACGTGTTTGATGATCGCTGCCTGAAACTCTTCAGCAGGGTTCTCTGTATTACCAACAAGATAGAAACCGTCAGGAACGCTGTCTTCGATATAGTCGAGACCATCGCGAGCCGCTAATGCTGGACGAAACTCACTTTCATCGGTATCCGTTGTTTCATGTAAATCAATATGTGCCCACACCTTAGTATCTAACGACGCGACCATAGCCATTAGATTTGCCGACTCTTCTGCTGGTGAATCTTGATAAAAAGAGCGATTAGGGTCAACAGCATTCGGGTTCCAACGATTGATCGTTTCATAGCCCCAAGGACTGACACAGGGGGCAATCACTAAGTTGAACAGAGATTCATAGTCAGAGGCATTTTCTTTGGCGAATTGCAATGCACCGTGAACACCAGACGTCTCGTAACCATGAACACCGCCCGTCACAAGAATCGTCGGCTTTTGCGAATTCCAAGATTTAGTTTTTAACACGAATAGCGGGAATCGCTCGAAATCGTAGGAAAGCGCACCATATTGCTCAACGTTAAACGTATCATTTAACGCTTCAATCTTTGGCAGTACATCTTCGCGGTATAGACGCTTAACAGAAGTTGATTCGCGCCATTGGGTAACGTTTTCCGCAGTCCATTTTTGGCCTGGGGTACCGATAGGGTAGTGAAACGGGTTTTTCATGGTTTCCATTCTCGAGATTGTCTGTGCTGCAAGAATATCTTTGCAGGGTTTAACGTGCAACGAGCAGGATGTGAAGATTGTGACAAATCATTTTTTGGACCACTGAACCAGCGGTCCAATCGATATTGTGTGATAGCGTCTAGTCGCGGTTTGCTTGTTCAATTGCTGACATGAGCTTCTCGGAAATTGGAGCTTTTCGATTAGTGGTGAAATCAAACATGACGATGGTCGCAGTACCTGTCGTGGTCACTTTACCCTGCTTTTTACTGACGACTTGATACTCCATTTTAAATCGGTCTTGTTCCACATCAGTAATTCGAGAGCCTACCAGTAGGGTATCCGGATAGTGACGGGTAGCCTGTAGCGACAATAGGTCTCCCCAAGTACAGGGCCAATATTTGTGACCGCCATATCTTCCATTAGACTAATGTGACTAAAGTAATCGAGTCGTGCGGTTTCAAAGTATCGAAAATATACCGCGTTATTGACGTGATTCAGTGCATCCATCTCGCCCCAAGCGACAGGGATCTCTGTAACCACAGAAAAGCCCTCAAGCAACGATTCCATATTGTCATTCCTTATTGAGTTTGTGTATTTACTCTATTTTGGAATTAACAACAATGCAACATTAAAGATGCAAAACTGAGTATCTTGTTGGAGGCTTATTCAATCGGTAGAGCAGAGAGACATTTTCGACACAAACATAGGTCAGACTTTTCAATGACGGAGGTATCACGTTTTTCCAGTTCGAAACACCAGCATGTATCTCGGCCAGCCGAGAGATCGCAATAAGCCGCTTCTCCACAGTTCGGGCAGACGTGTGTCGTCGCAGAGCCTGATAACTGCTGCATTTTATCATTGCGCTCTTCTTCCTCCATTAAACGCCAAGCGGACAACTCGTTCATAGTTCTAAAGCAACCAGAACAAATACCGCCTCGTTTTACAGGCATGCTTACAGGGCTA
>ASHK01001069.1 GCA_000695745.1 Vibrio madracius
TGGTAGTTTGGACCCGTGTCACCACCACGAAGAATGACGTGCCCAAACGGGTTGCCGCTAGTGCGATAGACTGTCATTCGTCCATGTTTATCTGGAGAGTAAAAATAGTGTTGCGCGCGCGCTGCTCGAATGGCATCAATGGCGATCTTAATGCTGCCATTGGTACCGTTTTGAAACCAACAGGGCATGATAGAGCCGAAGCCATTTCACGGTGAATTTGTGATTCAGTGGTGCGAGCGCCGATTGCTCCCCAAGTGATTAAGTCGGCGATATACTGACCAGTTATCATATCGAGAAACTCAGTCGCTGTAGCTAAACCTAGTTTGTTGATATCAAGTAGTAGACCACGAGCCTTGTTTAGACCTGTTTCAAGTGCGTATGAGCTATCAAGGTTAGGGTCAGTAATTAGACCTTTCCAACCGACAACGGTGCGTGGTTTTTCAAAGTAAGTACGCATGACGATAAACAATTCGTCTTTGTACTGGTCTTGGATAGCACTTAAGCGTTTTGCATAATCTAATGCTGCTTCAGTATCGTGGATTGAGCAAGGGCCTACGATGCAAAGAAGACGGTCGTCTTCTCCGACTAGAATGTTTTCAATTTGACGGCGAGAATTAGCAATGCGCTCTGCAACGTCATCCGTAATTGGGTGATTAACACTCAATTCTGATGGAGTTGGCATTGGACCTAATGCCTGTGTTCTTAGTTCATCTGTCTTTAATGGCATGGTGCAGCCTGCAAATTTATTACGAAGCGGTAAAGATAAACGAAATGGCAGTTAGAATAAACCTCTAATCCAGCCTTAGCTGCATCATTTACGTGGGATAGACTGGTATAAAACCTATATTGGTCAAATTAAAGCCAAATAACAGTGTGAACTTCGTGCTACAGGGCGGGGCTTATATTTAATTAGGATGAAGTCCTTGTATTCATTAAGGGGAGTCGGTATTTTGCCTTTAAAGCAATTAACAATAGCACGGAGCAGCAATGGGGTACGACAATATCCAAACAGGCCAAGAAGAAGCCACATCATCAAATAGTCTAAATCTTGGGAATGTACTTCCTAGTTTTGGTGAACAACAACCTGCTACCCACCTTTATGTATCTATTTCCGAGCTCATTATGGAAAAGATATTTTTCCATCCTAACTATGCATCCCTTGGCGACTCACTCGATTCGGTTGAACTTGAAGCCATCAACGCTATTTTGGGACAACGAAGTGCATCGGAATTTTTTATAGAAACCTTAGTAAACGAAATTAAGGCCGCGAATCTCAATGACTATAATACGGTGCGCATCGAACTAAATGATGCCAATAGCTATGAAATGAGTGCTTTATTGGGCGGCGGTGCAGAGCCTGATGAGGTCAACCCGTCGTTAGGGCTACGTGGTGTATCGCGATTCGCCTCTGAATCATACAAAACCTGCTTTGCTTTAGAATGTGAAGTGATTAAACGGTTAAGAGCAGAGGCTATCGATGTCGAAATTGTTGTTCCTTGTGTGCGAGCGTTGAGTGATGCCGCCAAAATTATTGATAGACTGGCAGAGCAGGGGTTACCGAGAGGTTTGAATGGTCTGAAAGTCTTATTCGCTTGTGATACACCATCAGCCGTCTTGCTATCAGAGCGTTTGCTTCAATATTTTGATGGGTTAGTCATTAAAGTAGAAAGCCTGACGCAGCTGACGCTCGGCGTGGATATTAACCAAGAAGAGCTAATACATCTTTACGATCCGCAGAATGAAGCCGTACTTAAGTTGATCAAAGAGGCGGTGAGTTCAGCGAAAGAAGCTCGCAAGCCTGTGTTACTCACCATTGGCATGCTTGAGGATTACCCAGTGCTAAAAGATTTTATTATTGAGTTAGGCCCAATCGACGTGTATTCAACAGCAGCCTAATTTCAACAAAATTTGCCCAATCAAAGCTCCTAACTTTTTATGAGGTTAGGAGCTTTTTATTAACAAGTTTTTGACATTTAGTTGGCTTTCTAGTTTACTGGTCAGACAAGTATGAGAGAGGGAAGTCACATGTTGTCGCCATTACAAAAGGCCAATTTTTATCTGAACGCATTCGGATTCATGAAGGTGCCGTTAATTTGGTTATGTCGCCCAAAACTGCTGGAACTAAATGACGAGAAAGTCGTGGTCAATATTCCGCTAAGACGGCGTACCAAGAACCATCTTAACAGTATGTACTTTGGAGTATTAGCGGTTGGGGCAGATGTGGCTGGCGGATTTATGGCGATGAGCAAAGCCCAAAAGCGTGGCAATAAAGTATCGCTAG
>ASHK01001070.1 GCA_000695745.1 Vibrio madracius
TTTTGTAATTTAATTACCAAACTGTCGTTTGACTTTCACCCATTCTCTGACAAAGTAACCTGATAAAAAAACACCGTGAAATTTAAAGGATAAAAACATGATTAAAGCGCTGCTATTTGATATGGACGGCTTAATATTTGATACCGAATCTGTGTATAAAAAGAGTTGGCAATACGCCGCAGAACAAATGGGCTTCGAGCTGACTGATGACTACTATCAAGGATTCATTGGCGTGCAGGATCCTGATTGTGAGCGTATGCTGTGCGAACATCTTGGGGAGGGATTTGACCTAGAAGCGTACAAAGTTATTCGTGACCAACACTTCCGTAAAGCGAGAGAAAAAGGTGTCGACTATAAGCGCGGTTTCCATGAACTCTTCAAAACCGCGAAAGAACGCAATCTAGTAACCGCACTCGTGACCTCCTCACACTTGCCTGAAGTTAAACACAATTTTCTAAACTCTGACTATCTAGAACAATTCGATACTGTTATTACCGCTGAAAATGTCGCAAACGGTAAGCCGAGGCCAGATTGCTACATCATGCATGCCAGCGCCTGAATTTGGAACCAAGTGTATGTTTGGTACTAGAAGACTCCAACAACGGTATGCGCGCAGGAAAAGACGCGGGATGTCAGGCTGCGATGATTCCAGATATCACACCTCCGCACAAAGAGATTGCTGAAATCGCTGACTACTTATTCGATTCATTAGAGCAAGTCACCACGCTTATTCAAAATCAACCAAGGTCTTAATTTAGACCAATAGTCGCTCTTGTAATAGCAAAGTGCCGATACAACAAAGCCCCACTTTATAAGCGGGGCTCCTTCAGCCTAGGGATAAATCATCACTTCTTAAGCTGCGTAAAGTAATCAAAGATGACTGGCACATCATTTTGAGCTAGACCTGAATCAACAGCCCCTTGCAGACTCTTAGACGTGCCCTCAGCAATCAGCGATTCGGTGCCTAGATCAGACACCATTTCTAAAAAGTAGCCCAGATCTTTGTTTGCATTTGCAATTGAGAAGCCTAACTTTTCTTCACCATCTACTGCGTAGAATTTGCAAAATTGCATAAATGGAGAGTTAGATGGGCCAGCAGACATAATATCAAATAGCTGTTGACCATCTACACCTGCGAGTTTTGCAATCGCGAACGCTTGCGACATAGTGGCGACAGTAGTCATACCCATAAAGTTATTTACCAGCTTCGTCACATGCCCAGAACCTAGCGCACCTAGGTGAAATACATTTTCGCCTTGTTCATCAAGGACCGGTTTCACTTTGTTAAACGTGTCAATATCACCCGCAGCCATAATGTTTAGCAGGCCATCTTTAGCATGAGCGGGAGTGCGACCCAATGGAGCATCGATCATGCCAGCACCACATGCGGCAAGCTCCTCGCCAATTTTACGAGTAGAGGCAGGGATTGAAGTACCGAAGTCGATAAGTGTCGCCCCTTCTTTAATACCCGCTAAAATACCTTCGTCACCATAAACCACTTTCTCTACTACCGCTGAAGTGGTTAAACATAGCATTACGATATCGCTGTTTTCAGCAAGCTCTTTCGCCGTTTTTGCTTCTTGAGCGCCACGAGCTACACAAGCAGCAACAGCGTCTTTGTTTAGGTCCATTACGTTGAGTTCGTAACCACGGTTTTGAAGGTTCTCAACCATGTTACCGCCCATAAGGCCTAGGCCGATGAAACCAATGACTGGTTTTGTCATGTGTGACTCCTAAAATACTATTGTATGACTATTTGAGTTAATCATATATGCTCTAAGTAGGTTAATCAATCCACACAATGCCTGATTTTGTGATCAATACCCGATTATGAGATCTACCACTCGAAATTAGAACATATAATCATACAAAA
>ASHK01001071.1 GCA_000695745.1 Vibrio madracius
TCCCGGAGTCGAACCGAGGTCCACGGATTTGCAATCCGCTGCATAGCCACTCTGCCAAGCGCCTTCTTGTAACTCTAGTCACTTACTTAACGCTTCGCTTTAAGCAGTTCCTCTTGAGTACGGGAGGCATTTTACGCAATCAGGGAAATGAGTCAACACGTTTTTTTATATTTTGAATCGTTTGTCTAAGAAACATCCAAAAAGCGCTAATTTGCTCAATTTTCTTGCAAAAACATGCACATTTAGCACTAGAAAACTTGTTGTGTTCTGTTGTTAATTTTGAATCCAAACAACTTAAGAACTCTGCTATCACTTACTGGAGCGTGCTTCTGTGAGATGGGTAGCATTCAATTATAATTAAAAAAGGCGAGCTTATCGCTCGCCTTCTCTTGTTCGTTGTCACTGATCATCTGCGTTTAGCAAATCGTCTTTAGCAGCTGCCAGATATTGGAACATTGACCAGTAGGTTAATACCGTTGCGACATAAAGCGCAGCAAACCCTAACCAAACCATCCAATCATCATAACGCCAGATGAGTACCCATAGAGCAAACATCTGTGTCAGTGTTTTTACTTTACCTACCCACGACACAGCGACACTGGCACGTTTTCCTATTTCAGCCATCCATTCTCTCAGCGCTGAAATGATAATCTCACGGGCAATCATAGTAACCGCAGGAATCGTCACCCAGATACTGTGATAGTGTTCAGTGATAAGAATTAATGCCGAGGCTACTAACACTTTGTCAGCAACTGGATCTATAAACGCACCGAATCGAGAAGTTTGCCCTAGCTTGCGAGCTAACATCCCATCCAACCAATCGGTAAAACCGGCGACCCAGAATACCATAGCGGCAGCAAACGGCGCCCAGCTGTATGGGAGATAAAAAACTACAATAAATACGGGGATGAGAAATAATCTCAACAAAGACAAAATGTTAGGTATGTTTAAACGCATATTGTTATCGGCTCTTTTCTACTGCGCCTTTATGTTGCTGGATTTTCTTTAGTGTTTCAATGCTTGATAGATGTTTTCTGCCAAAGATTTGCTAATTCCGGGCACTTTGGCGATTTCTTCTACACTGGCACGCTTAAGTTCTTGCATTCCACCCATATATTTCAAAAGAGCTTGGCGACGCTTAGGGCCAACACCTTCAATTCCTTCGAGTGGGCTGGTCCTTCTTGTTTTGGCGCGTTTTGCTCTATGACCCGCTATCGCATGGTCATGGCTCTCATCCCGAATATGCTGAATAAGATGTAGCGCAGGTGCATCACTCGGTAAGTTGAACTCTCGCCCTTCTGGAGTGATCAAAGTTTCCAAACCGGGTTTCCGCGTCACACCTTTCGCAATACCAATCAATAACGGATGCTTAGGCCACTCTCCCCAATACTGTGAAACGATTTCAACAGCGCGATTGAGCTGCCCTTTTCCCCCATCAATAAATATTATGTCAGGGATTTTATCCACATCAATTTGTTTAGAGTAGCGACGTTCAAGCACTTGACCCATGGCTGCATAATCATCGCCACCAGTGATACCCGTTATATTGTAGCGACGATACTCTTGTTTTAGCGGCCCTTCTTGGTTGAACACCACACAAGATGCGATTGTGCTCTCTCCCATGGTATGACTGATATCAAAACACTCCATTCGAGTTATATTGTCCAACTCTAACTCTTCTTGAAGAGCCTTAAAGCGTTGGTTTATCGTCATCTTATGGTTAATTTTGGTCGTTATTGCCGTAAGCGCATTGGTATTTGATAACTTAAGGTATCGGCCACGTGAACCTGTTGGGTTAACATGAAAAATCACTTTTCTACCAGCAATTTCAGACAGTGCTTCAGCCAACGTACTTACATCCTCGACTAAGTCATCGTTGAGGATGATTCGAGTGGGTATGGTTCTTGATTCTGTGTGATTCAAGTAGTATTGGCTTAAGAAGCTATAAAACACCTCTCTGCGGCCAGTATTGCTCGGGATTTTAGGGAAATGACTGCGGCTACCCAGTACTTTCCCTTGCCTGATCATTAATATATGAACGCAGGCGACGCCCTTTTCTTGCGCAAAACCAAGCAC
>ASHK01001072.1 GCA_000695745.1 Vibrio madracius
AAAATGTCACCAAAGAAAACGATAACGTTGAAAAAGAGGCCGAATTAAGCGCAAGCAAAAATGCGATGGAACAAGCGATCGTCGAGCTAAGACGGATTTCTCGTGATCTTCGCCCCCCACAGCTGGACGACTTAGGATTGGTGGCCGGCATCGAAGCCTACGTCAACGAACTGCGCCAGCGAACCCAACTAGAGTTAGTGTTTGAACATG
Organism: Vibrio madracius; assembly: GCA_000695745.1. GTDB lineage: Bacteria > Pseudomonadota > Gammaproteobacteria > Enterobacterales > Vibrionaceae > Vibrio > Vibrio madracius. The sequence continues at coordinate 211 of ASHK01001072.1, forward strand.
ATATTGAGGGAGAGGATTTGTTACCAGAGGTCGAAACAACCCTGTATCGAGTCGTCCAAGAGGCGTTGCACAACGTTGAAAAGCACGCTAAAGCACAAGGTGTCGATGTCATCATGCAAAGGGAAGGCCGTTTATTGATATTAACTGTCAGTGACGATGGAATTGGTATTCCGGCCAAAAAGCTTAAATCAAACAAGCGAGCACAACCAATATTTGAACATATGGGACTACAAAACATGAAAGAACGGATTCAAGCAATCGGTGGCTCATTTACTGTCACCAGTGAGCAAGGGCAAGGTACAGAAGTACGAGCGACCCTAAATATGGAGGTAATATGATTAAACTGGTATTGGCTGATGATCATCGATTAATGCAAGATGGCCTAAGGTCACGCCTAGAGCGTGAAGACAACCTCGATATTCTTACGTGTGTCGGCACCGGACATGAAGCGTTGGAGAGCACTATGGAACTCAAGCCAAATGTGTTATTGCTTGATATCAATATGCCTGGTCTTAATGGTATAGAAGTGCTTGAAAAACTAGAGAAAAAGCAATCAAGCACCGCTGTGATTATGCTCTCCATGCATGACAGCAGAGACTATGTTATTCGCTCAGTGAAAGCGGGAGCAAAGGGTTATGTCCTTAAAGACGTAGGCTCGGAAGAACTCGTTATGGCCATAAATCAAGTCGCCAATGGCCGATCATACCTTTGCCCACAAGCATCAGATCGATTACTTGAGCAGATTAATGATAAACCTAAGCCCAAAGATGACACCTTAACCAACCGAGAATCTGACGTTCTCAAAGCCATCGTCAACGGGCAAGGTAATAAAGATATCGCTCAGACACTGCACATTAG
>ASHK01001073.1 GCA_000695745.1 Vibrio madracius
GGGCCAGAAGCGTTCAAAAAGAGAAAAGCGTAAGTTTAAGTCGGCTATGTCGACTGTTGGGGTTCTCTAGGCAAAGTGTTTATCAACGTGAAAAGCGGGAGACTGCACGTCAGGTTGAGCTTGAGCCTGTTCGACAAATGGTGCTTGAACTTAGGCGCTATATGCCTCGTTTAGGAACAAGGAAACTGTACTTTTTACTTAAGCCGAAGTTCATGGCTCAAGGCATTAAGCTTGGTCGAGACGCATTCTTCGACTACCTAAGAGAAGAGTTGTTACTCGTTCGGCCTAAGCGTAGCTATATAAAAACAACCAACAGTAAACATTGGATGAAGAAACATCCTAATCGACTGAAGGACTTTGTTCCTTGTCGGCCTGAGCAGGTACTAGTCAGTGACATTACTTATGTTCAGTCGCGTGAGGGAACCCACTATCTGTCGTTAGTCACAGATGCCTTTAGTAGAAAAATAATGGGATACGAGCTTAGCAACGAGATGAAAACGACGGACGTAGTAAAGGCGTTAGACATGGCGATAAGTAAACGCCAATACCACAATCCATGCATCCATCATTCTGATCGTGGGCTTCAGTATTGCTCAGGTCTTTATCAAGACCGCCTAAAGACCGACAACATGGTGGCTTCAATGACGGATGGATACGACTGTTACCAAAACGCCTTAGCGGAGAGGATAAATGGCATACTTAAACAAGAGTTCTTACTGGAAACTTGCCAAGATATAACTGAGTTAAACAAACTAATTAGTGAATCTATAGCTATCTACAACGGTATAAGGCCACACCTCAGCCTGGGAATGAAGACACCAAATGAGGTACATGAAAAAAGCAACAGCTAATGCTATTGGCTTAGGAAAACTGTCAACGTATTTTAGGACGAGACAGCTAAGAACCAACTACAATAACGACTTCACACTGTTTCTCACCACCAGCGTTGGTTCTAGCTGAACGACATCAGGAACTTCATTAGTTTTATCTATCTTAGCTAACAAGGTCTCAACCGCCGCCTTACCTAGACGATATTTCGGCTGATGGATGGTAGTTAAGGCGGGCGTCATATATTTCGCTATATGAATATCGTCATAACCAATAATTGATAGCTCTTCCGGTACTTTTACACCTTTGTTATGAGCAATATTGATAGCACCCATCGCCATCATGTCATTACATACAAATAGCGAGCTCGGTAATGCCCCGCGAGACATCAAAGCCTCTAAAGACTTAGCCCCGCCATCACATTCAAAATCTGACTCAATGATCCAGTCTGGATTTATGCGCAGTGAATGTTCTTTCAAGGCTTTCTTGTAACCTTCATAGCGCATCAAAGCCTGATGGCGGTTCAATGGTCCAGTAATGCAACCAATCTCATTATGCCCACATTCTATCAAGTGCTTCGTCGCCAAATAGCCGCCCAGATAGGAGTTATCCTGAATCTTGTCACTTTCAAAATGGATAGGCCCCCAATCCATGACTACAACAGGGATACTTGGGTACTGGTCAAAGATATCCAGTTTCTCACCTTCTAGAGTGGAACACATAAGAATCAACCCATCGACACGCTTTTGCAAAAGTGTATCAATGGATGCTCGCATGCGCTCCGTATCCCCTTCTGTATTGCACAGAATAAGATTGTAGTTTTGATGATAGCAGCTACGTTCTACCCCTTTCACCACCTCACCAAAGAATGGGTTGGTTGAGGTGGTCACTAACATTCCAATGGTTCGCGTACGATTCATTTTCAGGCTACGAGCCAAAGCTGAAGGGGCATAGTTAAGTTCTTTCGCTGCGTTGTTGACTCGCTCCGAAATCTCTTCACTCACAAACCGTGTTTTGTTGATGACATGACTTACCGTTGATGTGGATACTCCGGCCAGTCTTGCAATGTCCTTCATCGTTGCCATTGGGCAATGCTCTCCGCTACTGCTTCTTTGTTATCGTCACCTGATTCAGGTTTTTATTAAGCTTTTTGCTCTAAACTCTTTTACTTCATCTAACGAAGGAATGGAAGTTTGAGCACCAAATCGAGTCACTGAAATAGCGGCCGCGGCATGAGCGAAACGAATAGCCTCTTCAATGGATTTTCCTTCGATTAATCCAGTGACCAAAGCACCATTAAAAGTATCACCCGCAGCAGTGGTATCG
>ASHK01001074.1 GCA_000695745.1 Vibrio madracius
AGTCTATGATTTAAGGGAATATAAAAATTCATCGCCGTCGTTTCGTTATTGAACAATTGACGACTCTATGAGTAAATACCACTTACTTAGTTTCTAGAATAATCTATTTGTTCGTTGTTTAAAGTATTGATTATTATTTTGTTTTATATCAATGAGCATTCAAAAGCTGGCAATTAGCGCTACAAAACGGTAAATCGTTGTATTGTGTCCAAATATATTCTAAAAAAAGGGATTATTACCTGAATGCAGTGTTATTCCTAGTTGCCTGATATCGCACAATTTGCTGTGTTTGGTGTTGAAAGTAAGGTTATGGTGTAGCCTTGTTTTTCGAGTAACGCGATCACACTATGTTTTCCGACGACATGCAATGCACCTACGGCCACGAAGTATGTTCCTGATTGGTATCGTTTGGATTGGCTCAATGTTTTCACCCAATCTTCATTCCGCTGGTATATGAATGCATGATAAAACTCATCATTAAACGCTTCGGCTTCTAATATAGCTTCAAGGTTATCACGATCTCCTTGATACCAAGATTCCAGCAAGCATCGAATACTCGTTTCACTATGCGACCACTCTCTGATGGTCTGATTTAGCATTGCTAATCCATTGTCTGGTTGATATGCCAGTAGGTCGATTTGGTACTGCAAGCTTTCTAGTCCATAAATAGGCATATGATTGTTTTTGGGCCCATTGACTAAGTTGTATATCAATGCCGAATTGTGGGTGATAGTTAAGGGATTGAAACTGTAATTGTTGTAAGGTTAGCGCTACTTGCCACGGTGGTAACCTCAGTATCGAATCTTGATTTAACGAAGATTGTCGTAGGATCTGTTGTAACAAACTCAGTGTATCGTCATCTAGAATTTGTTCCACTGAAGGTTGCTGATCTTGAGGAAAGTGCACTTTCTCATCCAATTTCGTTTCGACAATCAAGCCATCCGCTAATTCTAAAGCTTGAATTACATCGTGTGAAAACGGGTCAAGCTTATCATGACCAATGTGGATAGTACCCATCAGAAAGAGTTGTTGGTGTTCTTTCTCTGCTTTCCAAAATAATGGCGCAGCACTAGAGCTGAATGAGAGAATTAACAGAAGGCTCATGATAAGTGGTAGCGCATCTGTTTTGCTGATAAGACGAAGAGAAATCGTGGGCAATAGCTTCACCAGTATTCAAGTTTTGGCAGATAGCTTAGATTAACACAAGTTGACTGCTGAAAAGCGTTGACGATACAACCTAATGGTGTTCGCTCTCTTATTTTTTATCGATATAACTACTTTTACACTGCGAATTAAACGCTGTTTTTAATGTAAAAATACGTTTGATGTCACGATTTTTATACTCTTTGTTCGGTGGTAAAGTGGTTTAAACGACAAAATCGCTATCAATACAGCGATATTTACGCTTTTTTGTGATGATTGTCATAAATAATTTTACATCGAAAATTTATTCTATTTTATTAAATTCATTTAAGTTTATGTTTTTTAACGTTTTATATGTTTTATGTTTTTAGTGGTGTGATTGTGATCACTTTGGTGGGGTGATTATTTGTCGTCGCGAATTAATTCTAGTTATAGTGAGCCCAAGCCAAAAGGCGGCATATCAAGGTAGCAACATAGCTACTCAAAAACTAAAGCATATATAGGTGTTATAATGAAA
>ASHK01001075.1 GCA_000695745.1 Vibrio madracius
CATTAGGGTCGTAAGATACGTTACCACTCGTAGGTTCCAACTCGCCGCTCAAGATTTTCATGAATGTAGACTTACCACAGCCATTTGCGCCGATTAGACCGTAACGGTTACCTTCACCAAACTTGACAGAAATGTTTTCAAACAGTGGTTTAGAGCCAAACTGTTGAGTGATATTAGCGGTTGATAGCACGAGCATTACCTTTGAGATTAAACAAAACTGCGCAACCCTACAGCCTCTTGCCTTGAGATGCAAGTGACAACTGCATTCGATACCGTGTAACCGTAGGATTCTGGCCACTCTGCGTGCATCTTTTTAGCTGTGAAGCAATATTCTCTATCTTTTTGCTGACTGTCGCGTGCAGAGTGTGGCGGCGCTAACTACACTAAATTAAGAATTTAAATAGTTACAACTAGTTACCAACAGTGGTGTGTTAACAATGATCAATAAATCTTTCTGGATAGCGGCATTAACGCTCTGCCTAAGCTTTCCAGCGTTTGCCCGATGGGATTATCAAGATGACAACCATCCTGTACCTTCTAAAGACGCTCAGTCACTCGCGAGCGAAATAGACGCTCTGCCTGCTCAATTGTTTTTAACGCCTCAAGATCATAATAAAGTACGTAGACTGCTCTCCTACACGCTTGATCAGCAAGACCGTGAAATACTCTCTTATGATGAAGCGCTTGCCGTTTTTCGTGACGATGTGTCCGATGAGCATTGGTTTGATGTTGAAACACAGTATCTTACTCTCAATAGTCTCAGTCATAGTAAACAGCGATTACTTGAGCTAGCAACAGATAAAACGTTTGACCAACTCACCGGGTTTGGGCCAGACGGTGTGACGCAATTCAAACAAGAATGGAGAATCAGCACTCTCAATGCGGAGTACTTTATCTTTTTTCAGCTAAGAAGCCTAAAAACCTTATTGGCGGAGATTTTCATCTCTCCTGTTCCTGTGATTTGGGTTGGTATCAAGGTCTTCTTTATTTATTGCGTTCTAATGTGGTGGTTGGCAAACCAAAAGCGCTTATTTGAACAGTTAAAATCCCACGTTGCCGCCAATGTTGGCAAACCACCGATTTGGTTCGATTTATCTGGTATTTGGGACGAGCCAGTGTTGCCATCGCCTGGTTAATAGCCATCACGGTCTCGTTACGTGTGCTAAGCGGCATTGAAGCCCTATCACAACTCTCTTATTTAGAATTGTTCACGTGGTGGATACTTGGCGGTTCCATTGCGATTTCGTTTATCTTAGAGTTCGTCCATCGAAACAGTTTGGCAACCAGCAAAGATATTGTTGCTTTGAGGCTCTCTACGGTAAGGCGATATGTCTGGAGTTTTATTGTCGCCGGACTGGTGTTACAGATCGCGGCCCAGACCTTAGGTGAAGGCACCATTTATTACTGGATATCCAGCTTCTTTTCTTTGTGGTTTACGCTCATCACAGTGTCCATCATCATGATGTGGAAAGAGACCGTATTCCAATCTTTGGAAAAAATACCTGAAAAACCGTTATGGTTAAGCTGGGCGACCACTAAAAAAGATGTTTTTGTCATCGGTCTTATCGCCACTTCGTTAGCGACGTTGTGGATTGCTCTGCACCATTTAAAAAATCGTATTATTGGTCTACTGTCTCAATATACCGTATTTAATCAGGTCTCACCTACCTATTTAAAATTGAGGTTGCTAAACAAACGAGCAGCAATGCGGATAGTAATTTAGTCAGAATTAAAGGTGACGCTGCCTTTGAATACGTATTGCCAGGAGACGATTTTAGTCCCCTTGTCCCCTACGCCAAAGACGAACTTCAACAACTTTCCAAGTATCTCTTAACTAACAGTCCGGCCATCTGTGTCATCACAGGAGAAAGGGGTGTTGGGGCGACACGACTATTGAAGCAGCTGCTTCACAAAGTAAAAAATGCTGAACCTGTGTATGTAAATTGCCCTCTCGCTGGCTACAACCAACTCTTGGCGCATTTTGCTGTAAGCATAGGTTTGGAAGAAGACGCAAGTGAAATGAAAATCCTCAGCCATTTGCGTAAGAGCAACACCAACTATCTTATTGCCATTGATAATTGCCAACGACTCGTCAAACCAAAGTTGGGGGATTGAACGACTTAATCAGGTTCACCAACCTGCTACGTCGTTCAAAACAGAGTCATCGAGCCGTTGTTTTCAATTGAAAAGCCTGTTGGCGCTTCATCGACCGAGCACGAGGTGAACGTCTACTATTTGATTGGGTAGCCTTTTTACCCAAATGGACGGAGGGCCAGATTGGTGCGTTATTAGATAGCCGTATTAATCAAAGTTCAGAGAACAAAGTAAGCTTCGACGGATTGGTCGTACCAAAGCAGTGGGACAATGACAGCGAATCCGAAGAGGACCGAGCAAAACAAGGCTTCTACCGCATCCTGTGGCATTACTCTGATGGTAATCCAACGGTCGCCTTGCGCTTCTTTAGGTTCTCGTTGAGAAGAAATAAAGACACTGACGCCGTCG
>ASHK01001076.1 GCA_000695745.1 Vibrio madracius
AAACGCTCAATTTCAACCGTGACCGAGTAAGGCAACTCGTCGCCCGTAAAGCGCATTAGCTTCTCACGTAAAATCTCAGACGCCATAAAACGCTGAGAGCGGTCAGTGACATACTCTTCTGGGAAATGGTGAACCGCTTCAGGTAAGTGTTCACGAACGTGTTTGCGAATCACGTCAATGTTTTTACCGTGCTTGGCGGAAATTGGCACAACATCGACAAAATCCATTTTCTTCGATAGCTCATGCATGTGCAGCATTACGTCGTTACGATCTTTGACGTTATCCACTTTATTCATACATAAGATAACTGGGAAGTCAGACTTACGAAGCTTGTTCAGCACCATTTCATCATCATCGGTCCAGTGCGTACCATCGACAAGGAATAGCACGAGGTTGACATCACTCAATGAGCTATTTGCCGCGCGGTTCATCAAACGGTTGATCGCACGCTTTTCTTCGATATGAAGCCCTGGCGTATCCACATAAATCGCTTGGTAATCCCCATCCGTATCGACACCCATAATACGGTGACGTGTGGTTTGCGGTTTACGTGATGTAATGGAAATCTTCTGTCCAAGGATATGGTTCAGAAGTGTGGATTTCCCCACATTAGGACGACCAACGATCGCAACAAAACCACAGTGTTGGTTTTCTGCGCTGGTTGTCGCTTCGCTTGATGATGCGAAGTACGCATCGATATCGAATTCTTGTTCAGAATCAGGTTTATCAGACATTGGTCACTTTCTCTAAAGCCAGTTCCGCAGCCGCTTGTTCTGCCTTGCGGCGACTGGTGCCTAGACCGATAACAGGTTCATCCACACCTGCCACTTCACAGGAAACGGTAAACTCTTGGTTATGCGCTTCCCCTTTAATATTAGTCACTGTATAGACAGGTAGTGGTTTTCTTCGACCTTGTAAAAACTCTTGTAAGCGAGTTTTTGGATCTTTTTGTGAAACCCCAGGCTTGATTGCTTCTAAGCGAGTCATGTACCAGCTCAGTACAATTTTACGCACCACTTCCACATCACTATCGAGATAAATCGCGCCAATGATCGCTTCAACGGCATCTGCTAAAATTGAGTCACGACGGAAACACCGCTTTTCAATTCGCCTGGACCTAATTTTAAGTAATC
>ASHK01001077.1 GCA_000695745.1 Vibrio madracius
GCAGTGAATAATGCGACGGAAAAATTGAAAAACTGTGCGGATGTGGTGACGAAAGCTTCAAATGATCAACGTGCTATTGTTGAAGTGTTCAAGATGATTTGTTAGTTCTAGATAGAACGTGCCCTTCTTAACTACCATTTGCTCTCAATCGAAGATGGCGATGCTCTGGCGACTGACTGCCACCAATTGACCTCGATTGTTCCATATGTTGGCCTGTGCATGTGCATACCCCTGAGCAGCTTGGCGAGTATGAGATTGGTAAGCAAACCAATCTTCTGGTTCGACCGATTGATGAGGATGGATAAATTCTAAGTTCCACATCATGCTGCTCGCTGGCGCAGGCGTTGACATCATTTGCAGCACGCCAGGCGGCCATGCATCAACCAAGCAGATAAGGTGAGCATCGGTAATCTGTTTGGGCGCTTGCTTGAATCGCATCCACCCCCACGTATGTGAATCTTTACTTCCAGAAAATGGCAGATGACCTCGAGCCAAAGCAAGGTCGATGTGCGAAGTGTAATTGGGCGCGCCTTGAGCTACATCTGGAAATCTAGGTAACTCATCCGGCAACGGCATGATGTGGTTATCATTATTATTAACACTGATATTCGAATCACGATCTGCCCAAAACAGCCTTGTTGAAAGACAGCAACCTGACCATTTTGAATCAATCGAGCACTCATCTGAGATACACTTTTACCCTCACGCAACACTTCTACTTCAAACGTGAACGGGACATCGACAAGCAAGGGTCCAACAAAGTTAGTGTTCAGTGAACGCAATACGCGCTCACCATTCACCGTAGACTGCATGACGGTATACAACAAGGAAGCAGATAAACCGCCAAATACCGTTCTACCTTGACCCCATGAGGATGGAATGGCCATATGCTCACCAGTTTGAGCACATTGCTTAGCTTTTTCTAATAATCCATCAAAATGCATGCCGACCACCTTATGTTAACAGCTTGTTAGCTAAAAGATAACTGGTCGGATTAGATAAATCAACACAAGCCTTATTTTTCTATAACCAATGTCATATTTGTTATTAAAACAAACACTATTTGTTAATTATAAAAACTGTTGACGAATGTAGAATAACTATTCTACCCTATAGGTAGTACAAACATTCTACCCCATAGGTTGTATGATGTCCCAACAACAAATTGCAGAGAATCTGGAACGTGCTTTTGCGCAGAAAGGGTTTGCTGAACCAAGCGTCGCGGAGCTGAAAGCACTGTCTGGTGTCAGTATGCGGACGCTGTATAAATATTTTCCATCTAAGGAAAGCATGGTCGTAGGCGCGCTGAATTACCGTCACCAGCGTTATCTATTGTTACTCGAAAGCTGCCATGATGAGCCAGGCTTAACGGCGACTTTATCGGCTTTTGACACGCTTAGTCACTGGATGAAGCAACACGCACCAAAAGGATGCCTTTCTGCCAATGCGCTAGCGGCTTTTCCCAACAACACAGAAATCCACTTTGCTGTAGAAACCTACAAACGCGAGGTAATACAACAATTGGCTCAGATTAGCGGTCGTGAAGACTAAGTCAGGCGCTGTATGTCCTTCATGAGGGTATTACCGTGGCTTACCCTATCCTTGGGGAGTCCGCGGTTAGTGCAGCCAAAGCCTCCGTCAGCGCTCTATTTACCACCACAACATCACACAACTAAGAGGAAACCCCATATGAGTTCAACTATGACTGGCGTCCAACTCATCGGCCATGGTGACCTAGAGCAACTTGTTATCAAATCAGACATCGCCGTTCCTAAACCAGCCGCCAATGAAGTGCTGATTAAAGTGAGCGCCGCAGGTGTAAACAATACCGATATCAACACTCGTATTGGCTGGTATTCTAAGGGCGATAACGATAGTGACGATGCAGGATGGTCTGGCAATGCACTTGTATTACCAAGAATTCAAGGCGCTGACGTTTGCGGCTACATTGTCGCTGTGGGTGATCATGTTGATGATGCTCGAATCGGCGAACGCGTCCTCATTGATCCTTGCCTTCGCTACGCCAATGGCGAAGATCTTGATCATTTCTGGTACTTTGGCT
>ASHK01001078.1 GCA_000695745.1 Vibrio madracius
TGTTCACTGTTTTTACTCCCATTTACGTGACGCTTTTCTATGACTTCCTTAAAGGTCGTTTCTCTCCTTGGTATTTCGTCACTGCCGCCATCGCGGTAGCTGGCGCCGCTTTTATCAAGTTTGCAGGCATCAACGACAACTTCCTCACGGGCTTTCTTGTGGTGCAAGGTGCCAATCTCTGCTTTGCCATCGGACAGGTCGGTTATAAATATGTGATGGAACAAACGGACGTTGAACTGCCACAACATAGCGTGTTTGGTTACTTCTACTTCGGGGCAACGGTCGTAGCAACGATTGCTTTTACGCTGTTTGGCAGTTTTGACAAAATGCCGACCACCAGCGTGCAGTGGGGCGTGTTGATTTACTTAGGAGTCATTGCCTCGGGCTTAGGGTATTTCATTTGGAACCGAGGGGCGTGTCTGGTCAACGCAGGGGCGCTGGCTGTGATGAATAACTTATTAGTTCCTGCCGGGCTTATCGTCAATATTGTGATTTGGAATCGCGACGTGGATTTAGTCAAGCTATCTATTGGGGGCGGTATTATTCTGCTGTCATTGGTCGTCAATGAGCTGTGGGTCAAACCCAGAGCGGAAGCCCAGTTCAAGAGCGTCTAGACTTCCTGCTAGAGAATTCAGTGCAGCTGTTCTGGCTGCACTTTCACAACCTGTTTCTCAACCACACTAGCCGCAAGCTGATATTTGTGCTCCAACTTATTCTGTTTTCGAGCGAGCTTGTGGCTCTTCTTCAAGATTTTCAATAGTTTCTTCTGAGCTTTTTTCTGCGTTTTTAGTGCTTTCTTGGCGCGCTTAAGTGCCTTCTTATCTTTCGCTTCCATCTTCTCAGAGTCAATCAACCTCGCCTCTACAGCGCGTGTTTTGCTGACTTTTTCGTTAGAAAGCTTATCGAGTTTGACAGGGCGCTCTTGAGGTAGCGCTTCAGCGAGCACACCACATTGCTGCTGTTCATGAATCGGCTTACTCTGACAAGAGGCAGGAGGAATCGCCGCAGGCTTGCA
>ASHK01001079.1 GCA_000695745.1 Vibrio madracius
AAAAACCTATCTACGAGTCAACAACCTATATAAAGATGGTGTGGTCGCGGAGCAGAAACGTGACGAAGCGATGACGCAGTGGCAAGCCGCCAAATACACTGAAAGCGCAGCATTTCAAATGTATCAAATGACCAAAGAAGGTGCGCGCTCTGAAACCAAACTCGCGGCAGCAGAAAAAGCCCGTATGGCGGAAGGTGCTGTGGCCGAAGTCGAAGCTTATGCCGCCGATACGAAGATCCATTCTTGGTTTGATGGTGAAGTTTCTCAAGTATTACTACACAGTGGTGAACTGGCACCCCAAGGATTCCCAGTCGTCACGGTGATTGATACCAAAGACACATGGGCAGTGCTTAATGTACGTGAAGATTTGTTAAGTCAGTTCGAGAAAGGCAAAGAATTTGACGCTTACTTGCCTGCTCTTGATGAAACCGTGACCTTTAAGGTGTTCCACGTTGCTGTAATGGGTGATTTTGCGACATGGCGTTCAACGGACGCAACTCAGGGTTTCGATCTTCGCACATTTGAAGTAGAAGCGCGCCCAATAGATAAAGATGTACCGCTTCGTATGGGTATGAGCTTAGTCGTTGAGATGTAGGACACGATTATGTCTCACTCTCTCCCAACACTCGCTAAACGTAAACTGGCTAAAAGCCAGTTTCATAGCCAATGGCATATTTTACGCCATGATAAATGGCTATTATCTTGTCTGACTTGGGTGCCTGTCGTTCTGTGTCTGTCGATTTATTGGATATTTTCCCAAGGAATCGCGACTAACTTACCGATTGGTGTCGTTGACCTTAGTAAAAGCCAACTTTCACAAAAGCTCATCCGAAACTATGACGCCACGTCGACGTTGAGCGTTGATCATCAATACGATGATATTGGGCAAGCACATGACGCCCTTATAGAGGGTGACATTTACGCCATTCTCTTTGTCCCCCATGACTTTGATAAATTGGTAACAAAATCATTGCGACCTGAAGTAACGCTTTTCTATAACAGCCAATACATTCTCGTTGGCCGTTTGGTGAACTCGGCAGCCTTACAAGCGCAAGGAACATTTAATGCTCAAGTCGAGGTAGTGAAAGCGTTAGCCAAAGGCGACACCACGGGTGCTGCTGCGATGGGTAAAGCCGTCAACGTAAGAACTCAGATTACACCACTGTTTAATAAAGGCACTAATTACGCTCAGTTTTTGGTCACCGCGATCGTCCCTGCCATATGGCAAATTGCTATCGTGTCGTTTACCGTGCTCGTTCTGAGTGCCAATTATCGTATTTCTGGATTAGCTTCGTGGCTGGGTCAAGAAAAGCCAATAACCCGTTTAGCACAAACGTTACTGCCCTATTTCTTATGGTTCTTGCTACAAGGCAGCTTCTTTCTGATTTGGTTCTACGACATAATCGGTTGGCCAATGGAAGGCAGCTGGCTTGTTCTCTTTTTAGCTCAAGTCGTCACTACGGTGAGTTGTATGATAATGGCCGCGCTGTTTTTCTTTTTGACTTGTGATGCTGCTCGGGCCATGAGCTTTGCGGGCGCATTTACTGCGCCAAGTTTTGCGTTCATGGGCATTACGTTTCCTGCAACGGACATGAACCCTCTCGCTTTATTTTGGAGAGAACTATTGCCAATCAGCCACTATATTGAAGTGCAAGTGAGTCAAGCGAGTTACGGCGTCACCGCATTGCAATCACTTTCTCATTTAACGCCGATGGTGGGCTACGTCATCCCTTTGCTGTTAACGTCGATTGATCAAAAACAACATGAGTAAGGAGTTAGTAGCATGACGTTGTTTGAACATGTAAAACTCGAACTCAAAGCCATTCTTACCAACCTGTCGTCGTTTTGACTGTGTTTGGTGGTGTAATATTTTATTCGTTTTTGTATCCACTTCCCTACGCTCAGCAGATCCCTAGAGAGCAGCCAATCTCTGTCGTCAACTTAGATATGAGTCAAACCAGTTTTCGGCTGGAAAGAATGGTTGATGCGACGCCCAATGTGAAAGTAGTACAACGGGACTATTCTATCGCAGCAGCTAAACAAGCCTTCTTAAACGGTGAAAT
>ASHK01001080.1 GCA_000695745.1 Vibrio madracius
AGCAGAAGCAGAAGCAGAAGCAGAAGCAGAAGCAGAAGCAGAAGCAGAAGTCGTCGCGCGAGTTCAAGAGCAAGAGAAACCAACCGAGAGTTTCTTTGCACGCCTAAAACGTAGCTTAAGTCGCACAAAAGCCAATATCGGGGCAGGCTTCTTTGGCTTATTTAAAGGTAAAGAGATCGACGATGAGCTATTTGAAGAGCTTGAAGAGCAGCTCTTGATTGCCGACGTTGGTATGAACACTACAGTTAAGATTATTGATAGCTTAACTGAAAAGCCTCTCGCGCCGATCTCAAAGATGGTGAAGCATTGTATGGTCTTCTCAAAGAGGAAATGGCCGAGATACTGAGTCAGGTTGAGAAGCCTTTAGAAGTCGACAGCACCAAGATGCCGTTTGTTATTTTGATGGTGGGTGTCAATGGTGTTGGCAAAACAACGACCATCGGTAAGCTGGCGAAACAGTATCAAGCCCAAGGTAAAAAGGTGATGTTGGCAGCGGGTGACACCTTCCGTGCAGCCGCGGTTGAGCAACTGCAGGTCTGGGGTGAACGCAATAACGTGCCTGTGATCGCCCAGCACACTGGTGCAGATAGTGCCTCGGTTATTTATGACGCCATTGAAGCGGCAAAAGCGCGTGGCGTTGATGTTGTGATTGCTGATACAGCAGGGCGCTTGCAAAATAAAGCTAACCTTATGGAAGAGCTGCGCAAGATCGTTCGCGTCATGAAGAAAATTGACGAGTCAGCTCCGCACGAAATCATGCTAACGTTAGATGCCGGAACTGGTCAGAATGCGATTAGCCAGGCAAAACTGTTTAGCGAGGTGGCACCGCTTACCGGTATTACGCTGACTAAACTCGATGGAACCGCGAAAGGCGGGGTGATCTT
>ASHK01001081.1 GCA_000695745.1 Vibrio madracius
ATCAAACCACCTTCAAAATCAATTTCATAAACTCTTGGGGCTTTTATAAATGACAAGATGACCGAGATCTCAAAAATAAAACAAATTGAACAATATTTCAATTACTTACAAAGATACCACCATCATGAGTCGCCACCCGAAATAGAGTTATAACTCTATTCATAATCGACAAAAAATACTCATTTGATTGTTTGTTCAACCATATAAAGAAATGAGATCCTGAGCATTCAATAGTGAGCGTTCAAATGCTACATTGATTGAACATATGAACACATATCATGACAAAAGGACTTCAACATGTATAACGAATTAGGATTGACGCTGTCTCAAGTAACGGAATCGGCTGCACTTGCAGGATACAAATGGCTAGGACGCGGAGACAAAAATCGGGCCGACGATGCCGCCGTGGCCGCAATGAGACATCAATTGAATGATTCAAATGTCAACGCTACTATTGTGATTGGTGAAGGGGAGATTGACGATGCCCCTATGCTTTACATTGGTGAGCAGTTGGGTAAAGGCGGTGCTGCTATTGATATTGCCGTCGACCCTATTGAAGGGACGAGAATGACAGCAATGGGGCAATCCAATGCGTTAGCGGTACTAGCAGCAGCGGAGAAAGATACGTTGCTTCAAGCGCCAGATATGTATATGGAGAAATTGGTAGTGGGCCCACAAGCGGCTGGCGCTATCGATTTAGCACGTCCTATTGAAGAGAATATACGCAACATTGCCCAGCAATTAAATAAACCTATACAAGCGTTGGTCGTCGCGACATTGGCTAAGCCTAGACATGACAGCATCATTAAAACCATGCAAGCGATGGGCGTGAGAGTGTATGCGTTCCCAGATGGAGATGTCGCTGCGTCTTTGCTTACCTGCATGCCTGAAAGTGATGTCGATATGATGTACTGTATTGGCGGTGCACCTGAAGGCGTGGTGACGGCTGCGGTAATCCGTGCCTTGGGGGGAGATATGCAAGCACGTCTATTAACGCGTGATGTTGTCAAAGGCGATACCTTAGCCAATATTAAACATGCTGAGTCTGAACGCCAACGCTGCAACGAAATGGGAGTCTCTGAAAATGTCATTCTTAGACTCAACGATATGGTGAAAACCGATAATATCGTGTTCTGCGCTACCGGTATTACCAAAGGTGACCTCTTAGATGGCGTGCAAAAAACATGGGTCGTACCTCACAACTGAAACCTTACTTATACAAGGTCACAACAGAACGATTAGAATGATAAAGTCTAATCACGACCTAAATAAAACAAATAAAGAACTACTTAAGCTTATTGCTTAGCAATTTAAGCGTTGCGGTAATACGCCTTGAAAGGAACAGAATGGACTTAACCAATATTGAACAAACAGAAGAAACCAATCTTCTGACCGAGATTGCCGTGGCCTATTATCAAGATGGAGCGACGCAAGAAGAAATTTCAAAACGTTTTGGTCTGTCGCGAGTCAAAATTGGGCGATTACTTAAACGAGCGCGAGATCAAGGCATCGTTGAAATTAAAGTCAAATACCACCCGGTGTTTGGCGCTAAGCTCGAAGAGCAACTTAAAGAGCGATTCGGTCTAAAGCGTGCGTTGATAGCGCTTGATCAACCGACCGAGGACGAACAGCGTGCTTTATTGGCTGGCGTCGTCTCCACCTATCTTTCATCAACCTTAAAGGACGGTATGATCGTTTCTATCGGACAGGGCGCAATGTGTCTTCTGTCTCCGAACATATCGGCGTTGTTAATCCTAAAAAGTGTACGTTCGTGTCTAGTATTGGAGGCATACACCCTCGTGGTGGGATGCTGAATGCCGACCATATTTCACGTCGTTTTGCCAAAACCTTTGGCGGAGTGAGTGAAACGTTGTACGCCCCAGCCTATGTTCGCAACCCCGACCTTCGTCGAGCATTGCTGGAAGATGAGACGGTCCAGCAAACGATGGATATCGCCAAAAAGGCCGATGTGGCGTTAGTTGGAATTGGCGATCTTAATGAGAGCAGCTACATGGTGAACTTAGGTTGGTTCTCGGTTCAGGAAATGGTTGAAGCGAGAATTCAGCAAGGGGTAGTCGGTGAAGT
>ASHK01001082.1 GCA_000695745.1 Vibrio madracius
TTTACTTCCGAAAGGACAAATTCACGTTTCAAACTTATGTTACAGGTATAGAAATGCCTATAATCAGTATAGTTCTGAGGTTCAAAGTGGATGAATGAAAACTGCTCACAACCCAATTCTGTGATATGTTTCATCAAGAAGTTAGGCTTGAGCCCCTTATACCATTCACAGTTTCCTAGTAGAGCATCTGTATCCGATAATTCTTTGTGTTTGTTAAAATGAAGATCAATAAAGTTCGGTTCAGGGTATATATCATCCCCCACAATCACCAGAATATGGCCGCGCGCCTTATGAATAGCTTTATTCCTAGCATTTGCTGGGCCTTTGTGTTCATTGTTAATAACAGTGAAATTCTGTATGCTATTTGGTTTGGATAATATTTCTAGTGAGTTATCATTTGAACCATCATCTGAAATTATTATTTCAAACGATAAATTTGTATAAGACTGAACTTTTTCCCATCTGCTGATTAGTTCAACTAAAAGATCACTCCTATTATACGTTGGAATAATAACAGAGACATCAAATTCACTTGACATACCCGAAGATTTCCATTTTTTTATTCGCGGAGCATTTAGTTTATTATAGCCTTTAACTCTGCTAATTATTCTCTTCGCAGTAACTTTAACTCCATCACGACGAATCGCTGAGAGCACTTTTTTGGCCATTAATTTATGATTCATAAACATCCACATAATCTAAGTTAATCGATAGTACGTTAGGTTTTCTTTCTATTTTTATATAAAATGATGGATCATCGTGATGAAAACGGTATATATTATTTTTAAATTCATTTGCATTACTTCGTTCTATCTGCAAATGTCTATTATGATCAACAGTAATAGATTCTATCACTATGTTAGATACATTATTTATAGGATCAAATCTTACTTCATTAAAGTCTAGTTCTTTGTAATGTTTCAAATCAATCTCATAACTTCCTTCTAGATTAAAAGGCAGCTTAATAGAATGCTCTTCACTATAATGATCATTTACTTTAAAT
>ASHK01001083.1 GCA_000695745.1 Vibrio madracius
TGATCTAACTCATCTTCAACATCATCGACATCGTCAACTCCGTGAAGAAGCGCATCGATTTCGTCTTGGCTTAATAAATCGGTCACACAATACCTACTGAATTACAAAATCGGTAAATAACACTCTTTCGACTACAGGCTTACCGACAACCTGAGACAAACTGGCTTGAACATCTGCGGTGGCTTGGTCACGTAATTCAACGCGGCCATTTGTGCTGCGCAGTTGCTCAACCGTCGCTGATGCGAACGTCGACAATAGGGTACTTTCAATCAGTGGCGAATGATAACGAGCCGTTTCTTCGTTATCGCGACCACGTACCATCAGCTGCGCTTTAATTTGCACAACTCGGTCACGCTGTTTACCGGTGACGTTAAAGATAAAAGGTTGAGCAATATTGACGTAGGAAATAGGGTCAACAGGTGCGGTAACGCCGCCTCCCTTAGAAGCAGGTGCACTCGCTGGTGTGCTATTTGAGTCGAGTAACCAATAAGCCGCTCCGCCTACGGCAAGCAGCAAAATCAGCGCTGCGACTATAATGATCAACAACTTCTTGCTATTTTTTGATTGTTCTAAAGTCTCTTCTGCCATTGTATTGTTCTACTTTTCCATGAGATTACTCGCGTTACGCGTAGTAACTAATACCATCTGTTTTCTTGGCGATGTTCACTTCTAAATTGACACCCTGCTCTGACTCGTCCAAACCTTGATGAGTTCGTCCATTAGCGTGTGAACCAGAACCGCCAGATTCTTGAGAAGCATGACGTTGCTGCTGCCCTTGACTCTGCTGTTGTACCGATGAATCCGCTAACTGAATGCCCTGTTGAGACAACATCTCTCGCAGCCTTGGCATTGCCTGATCAACCATATCGCGGGTGTGCTGGTTTTGAACCGTGAAATGTACTGTCGCAGAGTCATTGTTTAAGCTCATGCGAATCTGCATTCGCCCCAAATCAGGCGGATCTAAACGAATATCCACATGCTTCAAGTTTTTGGCCATCATCATTTGTACACGCTCTGCCACTTGGTCGCTAGCGTTGTCTTTAGTCAGCATGAGTGGTGACTGCACGTTCGTAGGTGGTTGCGACTGTTCTGCTCTCAACTGATTTGCAGTAGCACCAGTTGCAGCATGGGTTATACCTTCTGGGAGTTCGTTGACTTGCCCAAGACCAGTCGTAGCCGATGGTTTCTGCACACCTGTAAAACTTGCACCAGCCGTAGACAACGTCGGATGGTTAACTTGGTTATGTTCTACTGACGTATTTGTGGCCAACATACTCGCCGTCAATGCCACATCTGAACTTGAGTGACTCACAGAATTGACTGGTAGAGTGCTTGCTAAAGTCGCTGAAGCCGTTAACGCCGCACCGGGCCCATGGCTGGAATGCGATTTATCAGCCGCGACCGTCGTGCAACGAGGCTCTTA
>ASHK01001084.1 GCA_000695745.1 Vibrio madracius
CATTATTGGCTGCAAGGCACCACGTTGTTTTCATTCTTGGTCTGGGTACTGCGTTGGTTATTGCTTTCAATATCGAGACAAGAGACTACGGAAAGGTGTTGGGTAATATAACCTTTGAAGCTCATGAAGAGATCCCGCTTAAAGAAAATCGAGTGTTGTCTCATGAAGAGTTTACTTGGGCAAATACGGCTTGGCGCTATTTTGAAAATAACTATCAAGACAACACGGGGTTAGTGAACTCCGTTGATGGTTATCCCTCGACGACTATGTGGGATACCGCCTCTTACTTAATGGGGTTAATAGCGGCTGAAAAAATAAATGTGATCACCGATGAAGTGTTTGAAATGCGAATGCAGAAGGCACTGCGTTCACTTGCCCGTCTTCCATTGGTGGAGGGGAAGCTGCCTAATAAAGCCTACAATACTCAAACACTCGATATGGTGGATTATCAAAACAATCCAACACCGGAAGGAATCGGTTGGTCGGCTATTGATATTGGTCGAATATTGGTGCCACTTAATATCTTGATTTGGCAGTATCCTCACTTCAATACAGATGTGAATAATATTCTCAATCATTGGAAGATTGGTGAAATGTTAATCGATGGATACCTATATGGTTCAAGACCTAGTGAACAAGGCGGCTTTGAGTTGGTACAAGAAGGACGTATTGGTTATGAGGAATATGCGTCTAAATCTTTGTTCTTAATGGGACGAGATGTTTTTAACTCAATGAAATATATCGATTACCTCGATCTCATTGATATCTATGGTATTGAAATACCTACGGATAAACGCGATCCGGCAAAATTCCATGCTCATAACTATGTGGTCAGTGAGTCTTACATTCTTGATGGACTTGAGTTTGGCTCGGACAGTGTGTCGAAAATCTTCGCACACCGTGTGTTTAGCGCCCAAGAGCGCCGATACGATGACACAGGCGTCGTCACTGCGGTCAGTGAGGATAACGTAGATGAGCCGCCTTACTTTGTGTACAACACGGTTTTTTCAGACGGTAAAGAATGGAATGCCATTTCAGATGATGGCAAGGACCAATCTCATCTAAAAACGTTGTCGACTAAAGCCGCGTTTGGGTGGTACGCCTTATATGAAAATGATTATACCGACTTACTGATTGATGAAGTCTCACCACTGTTTTCAGAAACGAAAGGCTGGTATTCAGGGCGTTATGAAGCGGATGGAAGACCAAATAGAGCCATCACAGCGAACACCAATGGCATTGTTCTAGAGTCATTGGCCTATATAGAGAATGGACCGTTATTGAGAGTAGGGGCTAGATAGGGACTCGGTGGTATTAGGGAGAATACTATGCGCTATTTGACAACATTATGTGTTGCGCTTGCAGTGACTGGCTGTGGTAATAAATATAATCAATTTTCCGACGATATTGTTGAACGTAAAAACCATTGGAGCATTCCACAGGCTAGACAAGGTGAGCTAACCGAAAAAGAAATGGATATGGCTCGTATTGCTTGGAAGTATTTCGAGAACAATTATCAAGAGCCAACTGGTTTGGTGAATGCGGTAAACAACTACCCATCAGTGACATGGTGGGATGCCGCTTCGTATTTGGCGGGTATGGTGAGTGCGTACGAATTAGGAATCATCGAAAAAGAGGAGATGGACCGTCGCTTGATAGCCTTTATTGGCACATTAAATCGATTGGATCTGTTTCGTGGTGAGTTACCTAATAAAGCATATAACACCCAAACGGCTGCGAAAGTGGACTATGGCAACCAACCTGGTGAAATCGGTTATTCTGCTCTCGACTTAGGCCGTCTGCTTATCTGGTTATATATCGTCAAACATCGCTACCCTGAATATGCGACAGGTATCGATCAAGCTATTCTGAGATGGAATTTCTGCAATGTCGTTGATGAGAACGGCACTATGTTTGGCGCTTTGCTTGAAAAAGATAAACCAGTGCAATACTTACAAGAGGGCCGATTGGGTTACGAAGAATACGCTGCCAAAGGATTCCAACTTTGGGGCTTTGACACTAGCCAAGCTTCGGATCCAGAACCCTATGCTACCATCAATTTGTATGGCTATGATGTGCCTTATGATACGCGAGACCCTCGCAAGTTAAAGGCTCATAGTTACGTTGTAACGGAAAGCTATGTGTTAGATGGTATCGAGCTAGGCTGGGACCTGACTGATGATAGAAGTGGTCACAACTACACTTACACCAACGAATGGATGGCTGAGTTCGCATTACAG
>ASHK01001085.1 GCA_000695745.1 Vibrio madracius
CTTATGTGGGAGAGTCTGTCTTAGAGCCTGAAAAGTACTATAGGAATAATGTAGTAAACACCATTAACTTACTAATGGTAATGAAAGAATTTGGTGTGAATAATATAGTATTCTCATCATCTTGTGCTACGTATGGTCAACCGACCCAAGTGCCAATTAATGAAGATACTCAACAACTTCCATTGAATCCGTATGGAAGAACCAAGTTGATTGCCGAGTCTATTCTGAAAGATTATCAAGCTGCATATGGGCTTAACTTTGTAGGTTTAAGGTATTTTAATGCATCTGGTGCGGATGTCGACTCTGAAATTGGAGAGAGGCATGAACCAGAGACGCACCTGATTCCAAACATCTTAGCAGCCGCGGAGAACAACACACAAGTTAAAGTATTTGGTGATGATTATCCTACAAAAGATGGAAGTTGTATCAGGGACTATATTCACGTTTGTGATCTTGCCTCGGCACATTATTTGGCTCATAGATATCTTCATTCTGGTGGTGTTTCAGATTGTATTAATATTTCTAGCGGTACAGGATATTCCATATTTGATATAGTAAAAGAGACCGAGAAGATTCTAGGAAAGAAGGTAGATTTTATTATTGAACCAAGAAGGGCTGGTGATCCAGCCGAACTTGTCGGAACAAATACTAAAGCTAAAGATATACTTGGCTGGCAAAGTGAGTTTTCAGATTTGAGCACAATATTGTCGACCGCATACAAATGGTTATTAAAGGAAAAAGGTAAACAATGAAAATTGCAGTAGCTGGCACCGGTTATGTAGGGCTTTCTAGCGCGGTTCTTCTTGCAAGACAAAATGAGGTAGTAGCGCTAGATGTTATTGAAGAGAAAGTGAACCTCTTAAATAAAGGCATATCTCCAATAGCTGATGAAGATATTCAGAAAGCACTTGATTCAAATTCATTAAATTTAGTAGCAACTCTCGATAAAGAAGTTGCTTATACTAATGCAGATTTTGTAATAGTGTCCACACCAACAGATTATGATCCAGACAAAAATTACTTTAACACTAAGTCGATTGAATCGGTTATTAAAGACGTAAACGCAATTAATCCTAACTGTACTATAGTGATTAAGTCGACAATCCCTGTTGGTTACGTAAATGCTATCAAGCAATCATTATC
>ASHK01001086.1 GCA_000695745.1 Vibrio madracius
GCATATTACCTATGGTGTTCGGCTCTGGGGTGCTCGCCATACTGTCTGCCTGTTTGCTTTTCCTTTTGCCCTTGGCATCGCCAGCTTCTGTCAATATAGCCGTTATCAACCTATCGCTATTTGGATTCGTCGCGTAATTAGATTGATGGCAGGCATTCCGACGGTAGTCTACTGTTTAGCGGCGGTTTTCTTGTTGGTGCCGTTTCTGCGAGAAACGTTGCGTAGCGGCTCTGGTTTTTCCCTGCTTGCTGTCATGCTTATGATGGTATTGCTGATCTTACCCGTGATGGTCATGATGCTCGACTCGCGGTTTCAGGTATTGACGCATCGATTGCGATTGACAGCTTGTTCACTTGGAATGACAGACAGCCAAATGATCGTCCACGTCATTCTGCCACATTCCGTCAGCGCCATGGCAAGTGCAGCGCTAATGGGTTCAATCGAGCGATTGGCGACACACTTTTGCCACTTATGTTGGCTGGTAATGCGCCACAAATCACAAGCAGTGTTCTAGATTCTATTCGAACCCTCACCGCTCACATTGGTTTGGTGCTCGCAACAGAAAACAGTAGTGCCATGTACAACTCATTATTTGCTGCCGGACTGATTTTACTCACCATCAGCGTTGCCGTTACTTTGCTGATTCGCGCACTAACACATTCAGCGGACAAAGGGATAAACGGATGAAAGCTCGTCTATTCCATCTGTGGAGTGTGTTGTGCACACTAGTGTTGCTGGTGAGCCTCAGTGTTTTTCTCGGCTTTATCCTTTATCGCGGCGCACCAACGATAAGTATTGCACTGTTTTTCGGCGATGCCTCGCCCATTGATGCTGTGCTTGGGCGGGAGCTATCTGGGACGGTATTTGGGCGGCCTGCATTGGAACACTTTCAGTCATAGTATTGGCGCTGATACTCGCTCTTTTTCCTGGTCTTGCCACTGGAATTTGGCTCGCGACAAGTCAACCTTCGCGGTTAAAACGCGGTCTGGCTCTCGGCATCGATATCCTTGCAGGCGTCCCTTCTATTTTAATGGGACTATTTGGTTTTACTCTGATTCTCTCTTTGAGGCACTGGTTTTTGCCTCTGCGAATGCCTGTTTATTGTTATCTGCTTTGTGCCTCGCTATGTTGATCATCCCTTATTTAGCCGTCACTACACGAACGGCTTTACAAGCACTTCCATCCTCTCTCAATATCACTGCGCTCTCATTAGGTATGTCGCCATGGCAGGCGTTACGAACCGTTTTGTTGCCACAAGCGAAAAGCGGCATTATTGGCGGCATCATGCTGGCCATAGGCAGAGCCGCCGAAGACACGGCAGTCATTATGTTAACCGGTGCGGTCGCTAACGCCGGATTACCCGGTGGCATTTTCGAGCGCTACGAAGCGCTGCCTTTCACTATTTTTTACTACAGTGCGCAATATCAAAGTGAGACCGAACTGAATATGGCGTTCGGCGCGGCATTTACCTTACTGTGCCTCACCGCCAGCTTGTTTACGTTAGCTGGACTCACTCAGCGAAAATCATTAAGGAGCGCCTGATATGAGCTTTCAACCTTCTTCACAACTTGCTGGTTTCGGTTTCTAATTTAACCATCTCCTTTGGTTCTCATCAGGTTGTCAGCAACGCCTATGTGGATTTTTATCGTCATCAGATCCATGTACTTACCGGCGCATCTGGCTCTGGAAAAACCACGTTTTTGCGTGCTCTGAATCGTCTTAATGACTGTTTTTCTGAGTGTAAAACCACAGGGGATATTCAACTTACGTTGAACAACTCTCAGCATTGGGTTCAATGCATGCCTGAGCAGCAACTTCCTCAGTTGCGACAGAAAGTGGGTATGGTGTTTCAGCATCCCCAGTTACTGCCAGGTTCGATTTTGGACAATCTTTTGCTACCATTAAAAGTGGTTAATTCGGTCACGGGACAGCAAGCCCATCACATTGCACAAACCGCACTTTCTCAAGCTGCGCTTTGGGAGGAAGTCAGCCATCGACTTAATGTTCATGCCTCTTCGCTCTCAGGAGGACAGCAACAACGACTGTGTTTGGCGAGAACATTGGCTTTGGAGCCAGAAATTTTGCTGCTTGATGAACCAACCGCTTCATTAGATAAACAAACCGCGCAGCAAATCGAGACCCTCATTATGGAACTGGCTCACCGTTACACCATCATCATGGTGTCCCATTCAGCGAAACAAACGGAAAAATTGGCTAACCGGGTTAGCCATTTTCAAGCTGGAAAAGTGTTCACGCGTTAATCACGCTATCACTAAATAAAGAAAGGTATCAAAGAAACGTAAGGAAAAAAACAGGCCGTAAAACAAACACGGCCTGAGCGGGTTAAGTAAAATCGTTTAAGCTGGAACGGTTTCAAAGTCTAGAGACACACACGTTCCACAATTTTCAGCCAGTACGTCTAAGCTCTCATCAAGTGCACCGATGTATGCTCTGCCGCCAAATTCAGCAAAGTCGACAACCGCATCCACTTTTGGCCCCATACTGCCAGCCGGGAACTGATACTGTTTCAATTCACTAGGACCAACACTGCGCAGCGCTTGTTGGTTTTCTTTACCCCAGTTTAGGAACACAGCTGGTGCATCTGTAAGAATAAGCAGCTTCTCAGCCCCTAACTGTTTCGCTAAAAGCGTTGCCGCTAGGTCTTTATCAATCACACCTTCAACGCCTTTGAAGCCAGATTCACATTTACATACCGGGATACCGCCGCCGCCACAGGCGATAACAACTTGACCCGCTGCTAGCAAAGTTTCAATAGAATGTTTGTCGATAATGTTCTTTGGAAGCGGTGAA
>ASHK01001087.1 GCA_000695745.1 Vibrio madracius
GAAGAGCTCGGCTTTGAAGCGCTTTACCCAAACCGTTATCGCGTACTAAAAGAAGTCGTGAAATCGGCACGTGGTAATCGTAAAGAGATGATTCAGCGCATCCATAGCGAGATTGAAGGACGACTTAATGAAGTCGGTCTCAACGTTCGTGTATTGGGCGAGAAAAAAACCTCTTCTCTATCTACAACAAGATGAAAACCAAAGAGCAGCGATTCCATACCATCATGGATATCTATGCTTTTCGCGTCATCGTAGATACTGCCGACACTTGTTATCGAGTCCTTGGTCAAGTCCACAGCCTGTACAAGCCACGCCCTGGCCGCATGAAAGATTACATTGCGGTACCCAAAGCGAACGGCTATCAGTCCTTACACACTTCCATGGTGGGTCCTCATGGTGTTCCAGTAGAAGTACAAATTCGTACGGAAGACATGGATCAAATGGCGGACAAAGGTGTCGCTGCACACTGGGCATACAAGGGGAATGGCGACCGCACTGGCACCACTGCACAAATTAAAGCGCAGCGCTGGATGCAAAGCCTACTTGAGCTACAACAAAGTGCTGGTAACTCATTTGAATTCATTGAAAACGTAAAATCGGATCTGTTCCCAGACGAAATTTACGTGTTCACACCAAAAGGTCGTATTGTCGAACTGCCACTTGGCGCAACCGCCGTCGACTTTGCTTACGCTGTCCATACCGATGTCGGTAACACCTGTGTGGGTGCGCGCGTAGATCGCAACCCATACCCGCTAAGCAAAGCGCTGAAAAACGGTCAAACCGTCGAAATCATCAGTGCACCTGGCGCAAGACCGAATGCGGCATGGCTTAACTATGTCGTGACATCACGTGCCCGCACTAAGATTCGTCAAGTGCTGAAAACAATGCGCCGTGAAGAATCTGTCGTACTCGGACGCCGCTTGCTGAACCATGCTTTAGGCCGCCACTCTGTTGATACTATCTACCCTGAAAATATCAACGAAGTACTGACAGACCTCAAACTGGGCAGTGTTGACGACTTACTAGCAGCTATCGGCCTAGGTGAGTTGATGAGTATTGTTATTGCTCGTCGTCTACTTGGCGATACCGATGAACTGACGCAAACCAGTTCAGTTCCAACATCGGGTAAACGCTTACCGATTCGCGGGGCTGAAGGCATCTTGCTAACATTTGCCAACTGCTGTCACCCTATTCCAGATGATCACATCATTGCGCACGTTTCTCCAGGCCGCGGCTTAGTGGTACACCGAGAAACTTGTCCGAACGTTCGTGGTCACCAGAAAGAGCCAGATAAGTACATGGCGGTTGAATGGAGTGACGATTACGAGCAAGAGTTTACTGCTGAACTAAAAGTTGACCTGCAGAATCACCAAGGCGCGCTTGCAGAGCTGACCAACGTGATTGCTAAAACAGGCTCAAATATTCACGGTATCTCAACGGAAGAACGCGATGGCCGTTTGTACACAGTCACTGTCCTGTTAACGACCAAAGATCGTGTTCACCTTGCTGGAATCATGAAGCGCATTCGCGTAATGCCACATGCATTGCG
>ASHK01001088.1 GCA_000695745.1 Vibrio madracius
ATCTCTTCGTTCGGACGATTAACACCCTCAGAAGTCATTAAGCAATATAAAGCAGATGGTGTCGCAGCATTGAATGACTACATCACAGCAAAAGAAATGGGTTCTTTTGAGTGATTTCAAAACACAACAACTCGTTAATCGACCATGTACTCTCTACGCCTTTGACTCGCTTTCAAGGTGTTTGCTATCGAATGCATAACCCGATCTGGGCGTGGTCACCACTTAGCACTGAAGGTGCTGCCCGCGTAGGGGGGCGTTTTAATCCTAAAGGTTCTCCCGCACTTTATTTGAGCCTAAAACCAGAGACTTGCATTGCTGAGGTTGCGGGAGGCGCCTCGACACGCTTACTCGACCTATGACACTATGTTCCTACCACGTTGATATTAACGGTGTACTTGACTTACGAATGTTTTATCAGGAGTTTTCAACGGGGTGGCGACTTGAACTGTTAAAGAAGCAACAACCGTTGGGCTGGGAACTTTACCAAGCACTCGAGCAACGTCATGATGTCAAAGCCTTGCTAGTCCCCAGCTATCAAATGGCTGGCGAATACAATCTGGTTGCTCTTAAGTGGGACCAAGGAGACATTACCTTATATGATCCCGATGGACGTCTCGCAGCGATTTATGGTAAACAGCTTGTCACTTAGTTTGGTAACATTGAAAAAGGGCTCTAATGAGCCCTTTAATAAAGATGGACCGAGATGATTTACCGCTCGTCGTCATAAAAGGTGCGATGTTCGATCGCGTAAGGGTCTTCATCAAGTCCTCTGTTTGAGAGTCCTCTCAAATGTTCAAGTTGGTTTTCCAACATATTGACGGCTTGGTAGTCGCCGTCTGAACAGGCAACATAAATCTGTTGCTCGATGGCTTCGATGCTATCTTTAATGCTCATCATACACCTCCTGAGAGTTCCGGAGAGCACCTATCTGTTCTCAAATCGATTATAGTCCAAAAGACCAAATTCGATAGGTTGAGTACGCTGATAAAAGTGGTGGACACGATCGCTAAATTGCCAAAATTCTTGACTACTACGTCTAACCGCATAATTGTCGAGTAGTTTTACGTAGCTTTCTTCATCGTCAAGATTTTTTAGGTCGTTCACAAAATTTCCAATTTCGCTCTCTTTGAGGTTTAGGTACGCAGCAGGATAGCTGCCGATCACTCCACGAACGAACGTTAGGCTATCATTTTTGTAATCTCGGTTCGCCTCTTCTGAGAACAAGCTAGAAATGTTGATGTGAGCGTTGTTATGAAGCAGGGTAAATAGCTGATCGTTGCCGGCTTGTGTCTCGATCATAACCATTATGATCTGAGGCACGGTTTTAAGCCCTTCGCCGGTAATATTATCAATTTGTCGTAACAAGGCTTCATTCTCTTCGGACAGCCCTGTGTTGACGATTTTATAACGGTCATGTAATACCGGTGCAAGCTTCTGTTCAATCTTATCAAAAAGCTCGGCCTTGTAGTCAGACGTCAGATAGAGCTCTTGAGTAGGCTGGCTGAATGGC
>ASHK01001089.1 GCA_000695745.1 Vibrio madracius
ACGGCTACGCGATTCACCTAGATTCTTACGAAGAGATTGAAATCGTCGAGCGCATCGCTCGCGAAGTGAAACCCGCGGAAAAAGTACGCATCGCGGTTCGTCTAAAGGTTATTCCTGAAGATTTCTTCAATGACTTCGAACCAGATGCTTACCCGTTCCCTAACTTTATCGGTGCGATGAAGTGGATCAAATTCGGCTTGCTAAAAGAAGAAGCGAAAAAGATCGTCAATCGCGTAAAAGAAATCGACATGTTCGAATTCTACGGTTTCCATACTCACCTCGGCCGCTTCTCTAAACAGCCTGAAGGTTGGGATGCACTCTACCGCGAATACGCACGCAACATTATCGAAATATCTCGCGAGTGTGGCGTTCAACCTTTCCAAGTTGACCTCGGCGGCGGCTGGCCACGTGAGCGTGAGCCAGAGTGTCGTAGCAAAGAACACATGATGAACCCGAACACCATCGAAGACTACGCAAAAGTTGTGTGTGCGGGCATGCTAGAAGAGTTCACTAAAGAAGGCTTCGAAATACCACAATTATGGCTAGAACCAGGCCGTTATATCGCAGGTAACATCGGTACACTACTTACGTCGGTATACGTTGTTAAAGACGATCAAGAGATGGATTACACCTACACCATGGTTGATGCATCGACTTACCTAGCTACATTGGTCGAGTCTCAAGAGTCGAAGAACCCAGTTCTTCCAGCAAACAAGATGACCCAACCATTAGTAGAGAGAACCACTGAAATCGCAGGCCCAATCTGTATCCCATCTATCTGGGAAAGCGGCGCACGCATGCCAGCTCTGCAGCCAAAAGATGTGCTTGCGATTATGGATGTCGGTCACTACGCTGAATCTCAAGCGAGCCAGTTCAACTCACTACCACGCCCAGCAACGGTACTAGTGAAAGACGGCGAAGCAGAGCTCATCAAACGCGCTGAAACGGTTGAAGATGTATTCGCAACACAAATTCTTCCAGAGCGCTTTGTAAAAGCAAAAGCTGAGATCGAGAAGAAAATAGCGAAGCCAGCTGGTAAAAAAGCAGCAACTAAACGCCGCGTAGCAAGAACGCCAAGTTATTCAAAATAAGCAAGCGGCTGAGCGTTAAGCTTGATGGTGTAAATTGAAAGTTAGTCATCAGAAAATAGACATAAAGAAATGCCCAGTAGCGTCTGGGGCATTGATGGTACTTTTATAGCTGGGTAAAAGTGAACCTACCTTGAGAGCGCTAAAGCGCTATCAAAGACATTTCGCACCTTATTCTCACGCTTGTTTTGCGATAAACGTCGCGAGTTCAGACTTGGTCGGCGCTCCATTTGAGCCTCTGTCGAGACAACGATTGCGGCAACGGCGTTACCTAACCGTGTGGCATCCGCAAGTGACCACCCAGAAGACAGCGCAGCCAACACACCACCGCAATGGCTATCGCCCGCGGCAATCGTATCAACAACCTCAACATTGTAGGCGGGTACATTGACAGCTTCACTGAAGGGTTCAATCACCCATGCACCTTGTTTATCTAAACGGTAAATAAGACTCACGCCTTGCGTGTCAGCAAACTTTTGCGCATCGTCAATCGAAGCGTCAGTATCGCCAACTAGCAATTTAAACTCATCCCTATTTATTGTGAGAATCGGTTTTTTCGCCAATAACTGCGCAACAAAGGCCGAATCGATGTCCATAAATCTTGGCCCAAAATCGACAAAGAGACGAATAGAATTGTCTAAATTGAGTAACCACTTTTTCAAAGGTTCACTTTCTTTATCCACCAACTCATAGACCTGAAACATACACTAGTGAACTTTGCGGATGTTCAATAGGTTAAGCTGCTCCTCACTCCAGTACTGCTCGCACCCTTCAACAGTGATAAACGTACGCTCTTTGTCTGGTTCAACTATCGCCAAACACCAACCATTGTCTACCTGGTCATTATGAAGCAGCGGAACCATACCTTCT
>ASHK01001090.1 GCA_000695745.1 Vibrio madracius
TTGGAATCAGCCAGCAGAATTCATTGAACGCTGCGTTCGTGCTTTCAATCCATGGCCAATGAGCTTCTTCTCTGTAGAAGAGAACAACATCAAAGTTTGGCAATCACGTGTGGAAGCCAAAGCGACAGAGTCCGCAGCTGGGACTATTCTTAAGGCTGATAAAACAGGAATTTACGTCGCTACCGGCCAAGACACCTTAGTATTAGAGCACATTCAAATACCAGGTAAAAAAGCCATGCCAGTGAGTGATGTATTAAACTCTAAGGCCAGCTGGTTTGAAGTGGGTAGCATTCTGAGTTAACAACGCAGGTGCTCATTGATAGTTAGGGCCAGCACGTTAA
Source organism: Vibrio madracius (assembly GCA_000695745.1). Taxonomy (GTDB): domain Bacteria; phylum Pseudomonadota; class Gammaproteobacteria; order Enterobacterales; family Vibrionaceae; genus Vibrio; species Vibrio madracius. Next base: position 342 of record ASHK01001090.1, read on the forward strand.
GTGCAGGCCTTATTTTGTTTTTAATGTCGATAAAATTTAGGTAACCAACATGAATGTTCGCGCTGCTGCGGCCAATATCCTTTTCCAAGTGGTTGATAAGGGTCAATCTCTATCGAGTGCCTGCCATTGGGCCAGCAACAAGTAAAACCTAGAGACCAAGCCTTATTGCAAGAAATTTGCTTTGGTGCGCTGCGCATATTACCTCGTTTGGAGTCGGTTGCGTCCGAGCTAATGGATAAACCCTTAAAGGGTAAACAGCGTGTATTTCATCACCTAATTTTGGTCGGCATCTATCAGATTGGTTACATGCGTATTCCAGCTCACGCAGCCGTAGGGGAAACCGTTGAGGCAACGAAAACGCTCAAAGGCCCAAAACTACGCGGCCTTATCAATGCCGTGCTGCGAAACTACCAACGCAACCAAGAACAGCTTGATGAAATTTCTGTCAGCCACAATGCCGGAAAATATGGCCACCCAGGTTGGTTACTCAAACTCCTACAAGAGAGCTATCCACAACAATGGGAAGCGATCGTCGAGGCGAACAACACCAAAGCCCCAATGTGGCTGCGTGTCAATCACCAACATCACAATCGCGACGACTACCAAGCACTCCTTAAAAATGAAAGGCATAGATTCCACCGCTCACCCCGAAGCTTTGGATGCTCTAAAATTGGCCGCTCCTTGCGATGTGAATACTCTTCCTGGTTTTGACAAAGGTTGGGTATCGGTACAAGATGCCGCTGCACAGCTTTCTATTAACTATTTAGAGCCTAAAGATGGTGAATTGATTTTAGATTGTTGCGCTGCTCCTGGAGGCAAGACCGCGCATATCCTAGAGCGAACAAAAGATAGCCAAGTAGTGGCTATTGATTGTGATGAAACCCGATTAAAACGCGTTCATGACAACCTTAAACGCCTAAAACTACAAGCTAAGGTAGTCTGTGGCGACGCGAGAACACCAAGTGAATGGTGGCAAGGTGAACAATTTGACCGCATTCTATTGGACGCACCATGTTCTGCAACCGGAGTGATTCGTAGACATCCGGATATCAAATGGCTACGCCGCGCTGATGATATTGAGGCACTGGCAGCGCTACAGAGTGAAATTTTCGATGCCATGTGGCAACAACTAAAAGTAGGTGGAACCTTGGTATATGCGACCTGTTCCATCACACCACAAGAAAATAAACAGCAAGTAAAAGCGTTTCTTGCTCGCACAAATAATGCAACGCTGATTGGGTCAGACATCGATAACCCAGGGCGTCAGATTCTTCCTGGAGAAGACGATATGGATGGTTTCTATTACGCTGTGCTAAAAAAGGCTGTA
>ASHK01001091.1 GCA_000695745.1 Vibrio madracius
ACTACTCGCTAGAATCGACATCATGTTTGGCATAATTTCAGCAAACAGCATTCTAGGCTTGGTCTCACCCATCACTTCTGCTGCGTGAACAAAGTCCTTATTTCGAATCGCTAAGGTCTGCGCGCGCAGTACTCGTGCTCCCCAAGGCCATGACGTTGCACCAATGATTATCGCGATAACCAGAGGCGAAACTTGGTCGAGGAACGCCGCCAATACCAGCATTAACGGTAGGCTTGGAATTACCATCACTAGGTTAGTAAAGAATGACAATACGTTATCAATTACTCCACCAAAGTAGCCGGAAGCGATACCGATAACCATCGCCATAACAATCACAAACGTACCAGCGACAAAGCCAACCATAAGCGACACACGACCACCGTAAAGGAGCTGAGACCAGACATCGCGCCCCATACGTGTCGTACCTAAAATATTGTCTGGGTTTGGTGCTTGGTGTGGTCGACCAACACGAGCACCCGGTAGTACCTCGGTAAGAAGCGGCGCAAACACGCACATCAACACCACGGTTGCGACTAAGAAGATCCCAACCGCCGCTTTTGGATTATCCAAGAAAAATTGTTTAGCCATTTTTAAGTATTTCATGCTGTTAACTCCTTTAACCCAACTCAGTGCGAAGACGTGGGTCAAGCACGAACAGTAGTAAATCCGCGATAAAGTTAGCGCCCAGTACCATGATAGTCATGATAAGCAGGTAGCCTTGTATCAGTGGGTAGTCACGCGCAAGCATGGCTTGGAACATGACCTGACCTAGTCCTGGATAGTTGAAGATGATTTCGATAATCAGCGAGCCTGCAAAGATGGCACCTACCGACATTGCAAAGGTAGTAATCATTGGCAGCACTGCGTTACGCGCACCGTATTGCAGCATGACCTTTTTGTCTTTCACGCCCTTTGCCCAGCCCATCACGATAAAGTCTTCACCAAGCTGGTTAATCATATTGGAGCGCATGCCCATAACGTTACCCATACCAAGAAGCACCATACTTAATAACGGCAGAGCTAAGTGATAAGCCACGCTACGGATAAACTCAAAACTCATGGCAGGGTCAAGAGAAGGATCATAAGCGTAACTGGTCGGAAACCAGCCAAGGTCTGACGCAAAGATAAAGTACATAAGTAGCGCCATAACCACAGCAGGAATCGACGATATCACCACCGATCCCACTGTGATGACCGAATCTACCCATGTGCCTCGTTTCCATGCCACCCAAATACCCAACAAGGTTGTAATGGTATAAGACACAACAAGGTAAGAGCCAACCAGCAACAGTGTCCATAACATACCTCGGCCAAGAACATCAAAAACAGGCTGGAAGAAGCGCGTCGATGTTCCCCACTCCCCCGTCATGATGCTTTGTAGGTAGGTCAAAAACTGTTGAAACAATGGCGTATTGGTGGAGTAGCCATAAAGTGCTTCAAGAGAAGCAATGGTCTCTGGCGTAATTTGCCCACCATTTTGAGCTAGACGACCCAAAAACGATTGAATGGGGTCACCCGGCATCAATCTTGGTAAGAAGAAGTTAATGGTTACTGCGGCAACGAAGGCCAGCAAATAGAAGCCAAATCGGCTAAATAAATATCTCATAACCTAAATTCCAATTAGACTTTCCCCTCAGCGCACCCTAGTGGTGAGCCGACAAGTAAGAGAAGTGAGAGAAAAAAGCGCAGCCTCCCTCGCTCAAGAGACTACGCCGAACTGGATTAACCTTTCGGTTTTAGGTTCATTAGGTGAACAAGACGGCTCATACCATTCCAAGGTGCAGGGTGACCAATTTGATTCTCTTCATTAGCCCAACCTTCAAAACGAGAGTCGTTGTATGCGTACCAGATACCGTTGTAGTACAGAGGAATTTGAATCACGTTTTCTGCAAAGTAACGTTCTACGTTAGCTGCAATTTTCTTCTGTTGATCTTCGTCTTTCGTCAGACCAAGTTCTGAAATCCACTGATCAAGTTGTGGATCGACGTAATTACTCACGGTAGTTGACCACCACACTGGGCTTTGCGCGTATTCAGAGCTCATCGTAAAGTCGTAGAACTTCCACACTGAAGATTGCATTGAACCCGCACCGAAGGTGGCATCGAAGTTCGCTGTTCTCCCAGTTTTTCGCATATGCGTTTGGCCTCAGGTGTAATCACCGTTGCATCAATCCCCGCCATGCGCAAACCTTCTACCGCAATAGACGTGTTGTTTACCCAGTCACTCCAGCCACTTGGAACCTGAATCTTGAAAGTCAATTTGCTGCCATCTGGGTTCTCAACAAATCCGTCACCATTGGTATCTTTATAACCGCCGTCTGCCAATAACTGCTTAGCTTTGTTAATGTCGTACCGATTAACTTCCGCCCACGTTTTGTCGGCCTGTTCATCACGCCAATTCCACATACCTTTTGGTAAGTTTGTTGCTGGATTTCCACCAACAACGTAACCGTAGGAACCAATCATCATCATTGCTTCACGGTCCATTGATAGACTTACCGCTTTGCGGAAGTTCACATCATGGAAGGCTTTATTCGCACCTTCATTTTCTGTTTTATAGTTAAAGGTGATACGAACGCATCGTTTGATGGGAACCAATATTTATTATTTGGATGTTTAGAAACAAACGTACGCTCGATATCAGGAATAAAGATACCAGCCCAGTCGACGCTGCCTTTTGACAACATTTCTAATGCCGCATCGTTACTGGAAAATTGTGGGAACTCTAAACAATCAATTTTAAGGTCTTTATTCCAATAATTCGGATTACGACACTGAACATAAACTTGTGGAGTAAAACGCTGAATTTCTGTGAATGGCCCGTGCCCACAGGATTCTCATTGGTACTTTGCGCAGGTGAATCGACACCTTCCCAAATATGTTTCGGTACAATACGAACCGTTTCACCAAGAATATCGCGCGCTGCAAAACGCATTCGGTTCTTTTAGAATAGATTTTAACTTGTCAGGTCATTAACCTTTTCCACTTTATCAACTTTGCCGCTGACGCCGCCGTATCAATCTCT
>ASHK01001092.1 GCA_000695745.1 Vibrio madracius
AACGAAAGCATCACCCGGCTGATTGGCCATTTGTGTAGAACTCACTCGAATCCAAGCACCTCTGGTGACCGCCGCCAATAACGTCTCGATATCCACATCAAAAATGGCATAGCCGCGCGTCGCTTTGGCGGCCTCATCAATCATGACGTGCTGCACGGGAGCATGCCAAGGCGCAGACAATTGAAATAACTGTGCTTGTTGGATGTTATTGTTCGGTAAATGCAGAACTGCCGATAATTGATTATTCGGTTCCGCATGGAAGTAAAACTTCCCCCTATTATTTGGTAAGGTTTGAGCAAGCTGACAATCAAATTCACCCTCGACAAATTGCCAATTAACCAAATCCATCGGAATATTTACTTCCGCCGCATGTGAGATCTTAATCCCAAAAAACAATCCCATGAACAACACTAATGGATACATCTTATTAACAGCGAAAGTAGGAATCTGTATTTGACATTCTCTTGACCAAGAAAAATCTCGACATAATGAGAAATAATATTTTTTAACTAAGCCATAGATCATATTGAGGTCCATTTTTATCTCTTAAAACATAATACATAGAAGCCTATGTTCATATGATAGAGACGTTTTATAAAACCCACTAACAGGCCTTACAAAACATAAATTTAGATAAAATACTCACTCTGAATGTTGCAAAAAATGGGATGAACATCATATTTAGATGCTATTTTACCCATCAGATATAATTATTATTTAATTAAGCTACCTGTATTTATTTTATATTTAAAGATGCTTTATATAGCGAAAACAAACATATGAACCAAGTTCACAGATTTACATCATGGAGCTAAAAATAAATAAAAAAACCAGAGTAGACTGACGAAAAATGACGTTTTGTCATCAAACAGCAATAGACAATTACAATTGAAATCCCACTCAGATTACGTTTGGTAAAGATATGGATATGCAAAAATCAGCGATGCCTGATCAGGTACAAACTCTAAATGTGGAATTACTAGGGAAACCTATTCATATCATTCGCAATAAGCTCGAAGAGTTATTGGTTAACTCCTGCCAACAGTTAAGTCTTGAGCTGCAGGCTTGGTTGAAAACTCAGCACGTTCTGGTCGAACTCGACCAAGTCGTACTAACTGAATTACCACAAGCTAACGTTGACGCGACCAGTGTTGCAGTGCTCAAACACAACGAAGACGGCATGCTTTATGTTGCTATGGACCAGCCATGCTCATGCGTCTCTCTGACCAATTTTACGGCACGACCGTTGAACGCAGCGTTGGTGACCTGACTAATAGCGATTTGCGCCTATTACAGCGAATTGCAAAATGCGCCTCTCAATGGATCGCACCAGACCATGCTTGGTCCCACAATGAATTTGAGGTTATACAAGGAACTGGCATTTGCGCCATATTGTCGATTCAAGCACGTCATCAGCAGGCGCTACTCACTATCACGCTAGACAGTGCGCTGATTCAAACACTAATTGATGAGTTAGAGCTCACACCTAACCCGCATATGGCAAGCGACTTCAATCATGCTCTGCATAAAACGCCTGTCCGCTTAAACGTTCAACTGAGTAAAACTGTGTTGCCTTTAACTCAGGTTCTCAAACTTAAAGCCAACGACATTCTGCCCATTGATCTGCTCAACAATGCTCCGGTAACGATAGGAAAACAAACCCTATTCACTGGACGTGTTGCAGAGCAAGAAGGCCAACTCGTTTTAATTTTAAATGATGATAAGGAAAACAACCGATGAGCGATTCGCCAGAACAAAGTATCTTCGACGGTGACGAACTGCGCTTCGATGACTTTCAACTGGAAGACTTTGACACCGATGCGCCTATGGCAGCACCGATACAATCAGAGCGAGATCTAAGCTTCTTCAAAAACATCCCTGTGACAGTAACACTGGAAGTGGCGAGTAAAGAGGTGGCGTTAGGTGATCTTATGTCTGCTGGCGAAGGCAGTATTATCGAACTCGATAAGCTCAACGGCGAACCACTAGACGTAAAAGTTAATGGATCACTAATGGGACATGCTGAAATCGTCGTCGTCAACGAAAAATACGGCCTACGATTGATCGATGTGGTTGATTCTGCACTCACATCAATGGTAAGTAGTTCGTGAAACTGCGTT
>ASHK01001093.1 GCA_000695745.1 Vibrio madracius
GTAAGCCAGGTAGGTGTTGGTGTACCAAGCATTGAAGAAGTTAAATCACTACAACAACAAATAATGTTACAAGAGCTGAGCCGCTAATCTTTCTGAATCTTTGATTCTGATGTTGTGTGGCACTTATGGACACAAAGGTTAAACCTATGAAAATTTCTATTATTACAGCCTGCCCTAGCGGGGTAGCAAACAGCATTATCGCAGCCGGATTGCTCGATCAAGCGGCTAAGGCACTTGGACACGATGCTTCTATCGAATGTCACTCTAGTGTTGTTGAAACACAAACACTGACTGACGCAGAGATTGCTGAATCGGAAGTAGTAATTGTTGCCGCAAATGCGCCTGTGGATACACAGCGCCTAGTTGGCAAGAAAGTCTACCAATCGAGCATTTCCGAGTGCACAACGGATCCTAAAGCATTTCTAGCTAACGCAATCGAAAAAGCAACTGAGCTAACCCAAGGTGCGTCAGTTACTCCAGTTGTAGTTGAACAAACTGGTGGCGTGAAAAAAATCGTTGCTATCACGGCTTGCCCTACAGGTGTTGCACATACCTTTATGGCGGCGGAAGCACTAGAAGAGCACGGTAAGCGTTTAGGTCACACAATTAAAGTGGAGACTCGCGGCTCAGTAGGTGCAAAAAACCAACTGACGGCTCAAGAGATCGCAGATGCTGATTTAGTCATCATTGCCGCTGATATTGAAGTGCCACTTGACCGCTTTGACGGCAAGCGTTTATACAAAACCAGTACTGGTTTAGCGCTTAAGAAAACCGAACAAGAAATCGATAAAGCCTTTGCTCAAGCGGCCACTTATACTCACTCTGGTACAAGCAACCAAGCAGGCGCAACGGAAGAGAAAAAAGGCGTTTATAAGCACCTTATGACTGGCGTATCTCACATGCTACCTGTTGTTGTAGCCGGTGGTTTGATCATCGCTCTGTCATTCGTATTCGGTATCGAAGCGTTTAAAGAAGAAGGCACACTAGCGGCTGCGCTTATGACCATCGGTGGTGGCAGTGCATTCGCTCTGATGATCCCTGTATTAGCAGGTTTCATTGCATTCTCAATCGCAGACCGTCCGGGTCTTGCTCCGGGTTTAATCGGCGGTATGCTGGCAAGCTCTACAGGTGCAGGTTTCCTTGGTGGTATTGCAGCCGGTTTCATTGCGGGTTACTCAGCGAAGTTGATTGCTGACAAAGTGTCTCTGCCACAGTCGATGGAAGCACTTAAACCTATATTGATCATTCCATTCATAGCAAGTTTGTTCACTGGTTTGGTCATGATCTACATTGTTGGTGGTCCAGTTGCTGCATTATGGCGGCAATGACAGACTTCCTAAACAACATGGGCAGCGCAAACGCAGTGCTTCTAGGTATTATCCTTGGCGCAATGATGTGTTTCGACCTTGGCGGTCCAGTGAACAAAGCAGCATACACATTCGGTGTGGGTCTACTGGCTTCTCAAACCTACGCGCCGATGGCAGCAATCATGGCTGCAGGTATGGTTCCTGCGCTAGGTAKKGGGCTTGGCAACATTCCTAGCTAAAGATAAGTTCGAA
>ASHK01001094.1 GCA_000695745.1 Vibrio madracius
ACGGTAGTTTGTGTATTGATTTTGTTGGCGACTAAACCATATCACTTACTACCGTTTTTGTTTTTACGTTCCCGCTAATCCGCGAATGAACCAAAAAAAGCCTTCTAAACAGAAGGCTTTTTATGTTTGTGTTATGCCGTGGCTTGTTCCACTAATTTTTCGGCATCGTCTAATCGTTTGTTTTCACCAAAACCGCGAAGACCGACAACATGAACATGCTCGTGATCTTTAAACACCTTACGCACTAATTTGTATGTAGTACCTTTCTCAGGGCTGATGTTCTCCGGCGCAGCAATAAGTAGCTGCATCCCTTGACGATCACACAATTCAAATAGTGTCGCGATGGATTTAGCATCAAGACGCGCAGCTTCATCTAAGAAGAGTAGACGACACGGCAAGATATCTTTGCTGCGTAAGCGGCGAGATTCTTCTTCCCAACTTTGCACTACCATCAATAGGATAGACTGACCTGTACCGATAGCTTCACCGGTCGATAGCGCACCAGATTCGGCTTGTAGCCAACCATCCGAACCACGGTTAACCTCAACACTGAGTTCAAGATAGTTTCTGTAGTCCAGTAACTCTTCACCCAATACTTGCGGCGAGCGTTGCCCATATCGATATGTGGGTTAACACGCTGGAACAACTTAGCCATTGCTTCAGAGAAGGTATAACGGGTTGTCTCAAACAAGTCCTTATGCTCACCAGTTAGGGCGACTAACAATTGCTCATGGCTCTCACGAATCTTGACATTCAGTCTGACTCCTTTCACCTGGCCGAAATGAATATTCGACAGACCTTGGTTAAGCATACGAATTCGGTTCTGCTCACGCTGAATCGTTTTCTTAATAATGCTTGATACCGACTCAGAGCTAATAGCCAACCGGTTTTCACGTTGCGTCAGCTCTTCGGTTAAGCGAGCCAGTTCCACTTCCATCTCTTCGATAGCTTCAACCGGATCATCGGTGCGAATGATATCCTGACGAATACGCTCTCTTAGATGTTGATATACCGCAATGTAGAACAAAACCTTACGTTCTGGTTTTGAAGTATCTTCCGACTGGCGTAGTGAATCACGCAGATCTTCGTTGTCGGCGACAGCTAGACGCAATGCCCCCAATGACTTATCTGACATTGAGCGTAATTCAGCGGCGCTCATATAAGCAAGTTCACGTTTGTGCAAGCGACGTTCAACATCATTAGCTTTAGCAAGACGTAATACGCTACACCACCCCGCTTTCGCCGCCACAACGTAGGTACGTAATTCGATATATTCTTTCTGCACCTTTTTCAGACGTTTTGCCAAACCTTTCATTTCAAGTTCGGTGGACGTCATAGTTTTTTCGTACTCGCTCTTACGGGTACGAGAAGTTTGCAGTGCTAAATGAAGTTCGTCACGACGCTGCTCTGCGCGCTCCAATGCAGATTCGTCCGGAACAATCCCGTACTCCTGTAGCTCTGCTCTAAACTCTTGAACCGTCTCCAGTTTAGCTTGATGTGAGCTCTTTAGAGATGCCAATACTTGGTTGTATTGGTTAGCTTGCTCTTGAACTTGCTTTAAGCCTTCTCGCAAACGCGAACGCGTGGATTCAGCTTGGACTAATTTCACTTTAAGTTGCTCACTAAGTTCACTGCTTTGATTCAACATATTCATAGAATCAGCATAAGCAAAGTAAGGACGACGTTCAGCCAAATCAGCAACGGCAAAAATCTGAGCTTTTAACGTTTGCAGCGCTTTATCAGCAGTTTGATATTGGCTAGTCAACGCATCAAATTGCTCTGGGTCACTATCTAGAACATTCACAACGGCAGCCAGTTTTTCTGCCGCTGCGCCGTGTTGCTGAATATAGCTCTTGGCCCCATTGAGCTCTTCAATTTGAGATTGAAGCTCTTGATGACGCTCAGCCAAAGTCTCATCGAATAGCACGTTAGCGCTGATAGATAAACGATCCAACAAACTCACGCACTGCTTAGATTTCGACAACTGCGCACTCGCTTGTTGCTCGCGCTGTTTATTGTCATTAAGCTCACGCGCTATCTGGCCGCGAAGCTCACGTAAACGCGCCAGTTCTACTTCAGGATCGGCCTCAAACGCCAGCTGCATGTGCTCTGCTGCGAACGCATTGAACGCTTGATATAGGCGCTGCAGCTTTTGTGCATCAAACGCCGCTTTCGCGTGTTTTTCTACCGTTTCTTCACGTTGTTCACGGAGAAGCTCTAAACGCTGTTCACGTGCTGCGCGGCCAAACAGTGGGATCTTAGGAAAGCGTGAGTAACGCAGTTGGCGTTCATTAAGCTGAACACATACCGCACCGTCAAGCTCATCAGCATCAAAGGAGCTATCATCAAAAGCATCGATGTCGCCCTCAATGATGTACAGATCTTCTGGACAATCATCAAGCTCAACCAGCTTTTCTTTAATACCGTCTAGGTTTGATACCACGATAGCATGACGCGCTGGGCCATACATTGCACTAAAGTAAGGTGCATCATCGATAGTGATATCATCATAAATCTCAGACAGCAGAACGCCACCAAGCGTATCGGCAAGACCTTTCAAGCGAGGATCGTTTGAACCACCAGGTGAGGCAAGGCGTTCAATCTCAAGCTCTAACTCTTCACGGCGTTTCGCCAGTGAGTCGCGTTCAAAAGAGGTTTTACGCTCATTGTCATTAGTGGTTTGCATTGAACTGATGACATCTGCGCGATCCACCAGCTCCATGCCACTCTGCTCACGAAGATCTTCCAATGCATTAAAGGATTTGATCCACTTCGGCGCGTAGCTCTCTAGTTTGCTGATCTCAGACACAAACTCTTGTTCGCGCTGTTTGATCTCGCCAGATGCCTCGCGAAAAGCTTCAAGCTGCTGCTCGCACTCAAGTACACGCTCGCGTTGGCTCTCCGCTTCCATTTCGAGATCCGCTTCGCTATCAACTCGGATCCCAGCGCCACCAAGCTCGTTTGCCAGCTTCTGTGCTTGCTGCTGGCGCTCAATGTTGTTCTCAAGTTCACGATATTGGGCGCGAAGCTGAGCTTCATTTTTCAGTAGTTGACGATGCTCGTCTGCTTGTTTGATTGCCGTTTTCGCGACATGGCTTGCTTCACTACGCTCCACATCACCCGCAATCTGCTTGACCAGTGACAGCGCTTGTTCAAACTGCTGTGCAGCGGCTGATGACATATCAAGACGATGTTTAAGCTCAAGAAGCTCAGTTGTACTTTGTGACTCTTGCGATTTTAGTTGGCTGAGCGTTTCAGCTGCGCCATCTTGATTCAATGATTCGTTTTCAAGCAGGTGGCGCGCTTTCTCAAGCGCTTGTACCGCTTGCTGATATTGCAGCGCACGCGTTTGCTGCACATCCAGCGCTTGCTGGTAATCAGCTAACTGAGTCTTAAGGCTATCCACCTCTTCTTCCGCAAATGTAGCCTGCTCTTCAGCGGCAAGCTTTCGCTCAGTCGCTTCTTCTACGACCATCATCTGCTCTTCAAGACGCTCGTTTAGCTCTTCAAGATCTTCTTGGTAGCGCTCAATCTTCTCCTGTTGACGCAGAGCGTTTTGCACCAACAACAGGTGATCTTGCGCCGCTTGATGATCTTGCTCTAGACCTGACTCATTCTCTACCAACATCGACAGTTCTTGTTGAACTTTGTTTAGCAGTTCATTTTGCGCAATGAGCGTTTGACGGGAGCCAAACAGTTCGCCACGCAGTTTCATCGTTGTCTCAAGCTTGTTACGACGCTCATTAGCGTGGCGCATGTAGTCGGCTGCCACGTAATTGGTCGACTCGGTGATCAGATGTTTAAACAAATCACGATCAGCTTGGGTGGTCTTGATTGCTTCAAGCGTTAAGCGGTTTTCACGTAGCGCCGATTCCATATCTTGGAATGCTTTCTTTACCCCACCATTTTGAGGTAATAAATAGTCACGCAGAGAACGGGTAATGGCACTTGAAATACCACCATAAAGCGAGGCTTCAATCAGACGATAAAACTTTGAGCGGTCGCTGCTATTACGCAATTTCTTTGGCAACACACCAAACTCGAACATTTGTGCGTGATAATCAACAATCGAACTGAACGCTTTAAAGTGAACGCCTTCCATACCACTGACTGCGTCTTTTACTTCATTGATTTGGCGGACGCGTGCATGGTTCTCAGACACAGCTTCTATCAGAATATCTGTCGGTTTAACGCTGCTTGGCAAACCTTGAATAATAAACGGTTTGATATCGACTTTTTTGTCTCGTCCAGCAACTTGCTGCAATTTAACCACAAACAGCACTCGTTGATTGCGTGAGTTCACAACATCAAGTGCTGAGTAACACGTGCCTGGTTGCAGTTTGCCGTACAGACCTTTGTCTCTCGACGCCTGAGAACTGCCTGCTTCTGTGGTGTTTCTAAAGTGCAGCAAACTTTGATCGGGAAT
>ASHK01001095.1 GCA_000695745.1 Vibrio madracius
TGGTTTCTGCGGTGATGATTGACTTGCTAAACAACACCATCGTAGAAGCGGCGGCCCAGAAAACCTAGTGACTATGGTAAAAGAGCCAACACTAGAAACACTAAACGAAATTGCTCAGTCTCCACTGATTAATATGCTTGTGGGTACGGGTGGCCCGGGTCTGGTTAAAGCTATCTTACAATCTGGTAAGAAAGGTGTGGGCGCTGGTGCGGGTAATCCACCAGTCATCGTAGACGCTTCTGCTAATCTAGATCTCGCTGCGGCGGGCGTATACGGCGGTGCCTCTTTCGATAACAACCTGCTGTGTATTGGCGAGAAAGAAGTCTTCGTTGAAGAAGCGGTAGCGGATGCGTTCCTCGATAAGTTAGAACAAGTTGGTGCTTACGTACTAACAGCAGAAGAAGCAGAGCAATTAACAGAGCAAATTCTGACGCTGGATGAGTTTGAAGGTGCGAAACCGTGTACCGCTCATGAGATTGCTCGTGTTTGGCACCCGGTGAAGAAGCACGTCGGCCAAGATGCTGGTGAGATCCTAAAATCAATTGGTGTTGAGTCTGATACTCGCCTTGCCGTGATGCTGGTTGAAAATGACCATCCATTGGTTCACGTAGAGCAAATGATGCCAGTACTTCCTGTGGTTATCTGTAAAGATATCGATGAAGCTATCGATCGTGCTGTAGCGGCTGAGCGTGCCAATAAGCACTCGGCATGTATCTACTCGGGTAACATCGAGAACGTGACTAAGTTTGGTGCTCGCATCAACACCACTATTTTTGCGCACAATGGCCCGACGCTATCCGGTGTCGGTTACAACGCAGAAGGAACGTCTACATTCACAATTGCGGCCCAACGGGTGAGGGGATTACCAACGCTTTGTCGTTTACTCGTGCTCGTCGCTTCGCTATTGCTCAAGGCGGTCTACGCATTGTTTAAACCTGTGCTTGTATGAACTGAAAGCCGGAGCGTTTGCTTCGGCTTTTTTGTTGTATCGCCACAGGAATGTTTATTTTGACGACCACAATGATCACCCTTATTGATATCAAGAAAGTTTAAGTTGTTTTAATTTCAATAACTTGAATCTGGTTGGCACTTGCTTTCGCAGTTACTAACACTCTTGCTTCAAAGATAACTCAATGATTGATCCTGCTTGTAGCATGTTGATATTGCTTGATTTGAACTTGATGTGTGTATTGATACTTAGATCAATTTAACGACATATTTATAAAATAAGCGGTTACTTCTATCAATGATGTATTTATTGGTATTTCTATCTATTAAGGTGACTTCATGCGTTCTTTTCATTGAGTTGTGTTTAAATTTCAATCAAATAACGATATTTCCTATCTCTGGCAATTGTTTAAAAAACATACTGAAAATCACATTTTCCAAAAACCAATGTTGCTGGTTTGTTAATAAAAACTAGGGTTTTTGAGTGGCAGTCAGTTTGTGAGGCTGTGGATGAAGCAGAGGGATAAACAGTAGAAATGGACAGTCGTTACGTACAATTCAAGAATGTTAAAAAGAGTTATGACCGGCGCAATTTTGTGGTGAAGGACTTTAGCCTCGATATCGCTAAAGGTGAATTTGTGACACTGTTAGGGCCTTCTGGCTCTGGCAAAACTACATGCTTAATGATGCTCGCTGGGTTTGAAGATGTGACCAGCGGCGGAATAGAAGTTAATGGAGAACTCATCACCAACGTTGCACCTTATCATCGAAACATCGGCATGGTGTTTCAGCACTACGCATTATTCCCTCATATGACAGTAGCAGAGAACCTTGCTTATCCCCTCAATGTTCGCAAACTGCCCAAAGAGCAAATCAAAGATAAGGTTCAAGAGTTTTTGAAACTGGTGGAGCTCGAACACTTTGGCGACCGTTATCCGGGCCAACTCTCTGGCGGGCAAAAGCAACGGGTGGCACTGGCGCGCTCGCTGATTTTTGAACCATCGATTGTGCTTATGGATGAGCCTTTAGGCGCACTGGATAAAAACCTACGTGAGCAGATGCAATTTGAAATTAAACGCTTGCATGAACAGTTAGGTTTCACCGCCATTTATGTTACCCATGACCAAACCGAAGCACTCACTATGTCCGACCGTATAGCGGTATTTGAAGACGGTGTGGTTCAGCAGTGTGCGGACCCTTCTACCCTGTATGAGCGCCCAGCCAATTCGTTCGTGGCTGACTTTCTTGGTGAGAATAATCATCTTCCGGGCACCTTAATCAAGATTGACGGTGAACTCGCTCATGTTGAGTTGGGCGATGGCACTCAAGTCGTGGCGACGGCGATTAACGTTCCCGAAATTGGTGAGCGTTGCATGTTAGCAGTACGCCCAGAAAATTTCTTCATCGGAGACAAGGACGAAGTGAACAGCAATCAAGTCTTCGCTACCTTTGTCACCCGATTGTACGTTGGTGACTTCATTCGTTACTTCTTTAAGTTGCAAGACGGTAGAGATGTGATGGTGAAGCTCCTCAATGACCAACAAGCACCGACCTTTAAGGCCGGTGATGTAGCCAGCCTAACGTGGTCCATTTCAGATGGGTTAGCGCTTGATCACCCTTAGTCAAGGAAACAAAGGATATATGATGACGAAAATGAAAACGTGGCTTCCTATTGCTCTTGCGCTTGGACTGAGCAACGCAGCAATGGCCGACCAGCTGACTGCAGTGTCGTTTGGTGGTGCTTACGGCGATGCCCAAAAGAAACACATGTTGGATCCGTTTACTGAGAGTACCGGACACAAAGTACTGTCTGAAAACTATTCAGGCGGTATCGCAGAGCTTAAAGCTCAAGTAGAGAGTGGCAACGTACTGTGGGATGTGATTGACGTTGAGGTTATCGACCTTGAGCGAGCTTGTTCAGAAGGATTGTTAGAAGTGTTCCCGATGGACACCTTGCCTCCAGGTGACGATGGTACGCCAGCCAAAGATGACTTCAGCAAAGAGGCGCTCGCGAATGAGTGTGGGGTAGGTAACATCGTTTGGACTGTCCTTTTCGCCTACAACCACGACACCATTCAGGGCGGTAAGCCCAGCTCGATTCAAGATCTTTTCGACACCAAAACATACCCAGGGAAACGAGCTTTTCGTAAGCGTCCTCAAGTGAACTTAGAGTGGGCACTACTGGCTGATGGCGTTGCTAAAGAAGACGTGTATGACGTGCTAAGTACCGAGGAAGGTCAAAAACGTGCGTTCGCTAAACT
>ASHK01001096.1 GCA_000695745.1 Vibrio madracius
TCACGCTGCCGCGACTAAAAATTTTAGAAGTACTGCAGAAGCCAGAGTACCAACACATCAGTGCAGAAGACCTGTACAAGAAACTTATCGATCTTGGTGAGGAAATTGGATTGCTACGGTATATCGCGTACTTAACCAATTCGACGATGCGGGTATTGTGACTCGTCACCACTTCGAAGGCGGAAAATCGGTATTTGAGCTTTCGACCCAGCACCACCATGATCATCTAGTATGTCTGGATTGTGGTGAAGTGATAGAGTTCTCTGATGAGGTGATTGAAACCCGTCAAAAAGAGATTGCTGCACGCTACAATATCGAACTCACCAATCACAGCCTCTACCTTTATGGTAAATGCATTGGTGGGGCGTGCAAAGACAATCCTAAAGCACACGAACCTAGCTAATTTCTAAGATAATTGAATCAAAAAAACCAGCCGTTAGGCTGGTTTTTAGTATCCAGTGCCCCTCTTATAGAAGAGAGGCTTAGATTGATTAGTTCGCTTCTACTTTAGCCCAAGTATCACGTAGACCAACGGTACGGTTGAAAACTAAAGATTCAGCACTAGAATCTTTGATGTCCGCACAGAAGTATCCCATACGCTCGAACTGGTAACCTTGAGAAGCATCTGCTGCTGCCAAGCTAGGCTCTACAAAGCCCTTTGATACAAGCAATGATTCTGGGTTGATCGTTTCAGCAAAATTATCTGCGGCCGCAGGGTTAGCAACCGTGAACAGACGATCATACAAACGAATCTCAGCTGGTAGGCCTTTATCCGCTGAAACCCAGTGAATAACACCTTTCACTTTACGACCATCAGCTGGGTTTTTACCCAACGTATCTGCATCGTAGCTACAGAAAATCGTTGTAATATTGCCAGCTTCGTCTTTCTCGATGCGCTCCGCTTTAATGATATAAGCACCACGTAAACGCACTTCTTTTCCTAAGACCAGACGCTTGTATTTCTTGTTCGCTTCTTCACGGAAGTCTTCACGCTCAATCCATACTTCGCGAGTAAATGGTACGTCACGTGTCCCCATTTCCGGCTTATTAGGATGATTTGCAATCGATAAAGTTTCACCTTCACCTTGGTAGTTTTCAATCACGATCTTCACCGGATCTAGCACTGCCATTGCGCGAGGAGCGTTTTCATTCAAGTCATCACGAATACACGACTCAAGAGAACTAAACTCAATCATATTCTCTTGCTTAGTCACACCAATACGCTTACAGAATTCACGAATGGATGCCGGTGTAAAGCCGCGACGACGCAGACCAGAAATAGTAGGCATACGTGGGTCGTCCCAGCCATTCACCAACTTCTCTGTCACTAATTGGTTAAGCTTACGCTTTGACATTACCGTGTACTCAAGATTCAGGCGACTGAACTCGTACTGATGCGGTTGGCAATCGATGGTAATGTTTTCAAGAACCCAATCATATAAGCGACGGTTATCTTGGAATTCAAGCGTACATAGCGAGTGAGTAATTCCCTCAAGTGCATCCGAGATACAGTGAGTAAAGTCGTACATTGGGTAAATGCACCACTTGTCACCAGTCTGGTGATGATGAGCAAAACGAACACGGTAAAGCACTGGATCGCGCATCACAATGAAAGACGAACTCATGTCAATTTTAGCACGAAGACACGCTTTGCCTTCTTCAAACCCGCCGTCACGCATTCTTTCGAACAGCGCCAAGTTTTCTTCAACTGGACGGTCACGATAAGGACTCGGTTGACCTGGTGCAGTCAGCGTTCCACGATACTCGCGAATCTGCTCTGGACTTAGC
>ASHK01001097.1 GCA_000695745.1 Vibrio madracius
GMACACAACCAAAATGGCCAGACTATGAATAAATTGGTAGG
Organism: Vibrio madracius; assembly: GCA_000695745.1. Taxonomy (GTDB): domain Bacteria; phylum Pseudomonadota; class Gammaproteobacteria; order Enterobacterales; family Vibrionaceae; genus Vibrio; species Vibrio madracius. Next base: position 42 of record ASHK01001097.1, read on the forward strand.
TCACACCGGTTTCAAACACACCGATTAAATAAGGTGAAAGGAGTTTTTTCAAACCGTGGGCGGCAAACGCACCTAGTCCAACACTAAGGAAACCAGAAAGAGAAGCGATAATGACCAAAAGACGACTAGACATCCGATATCCCCTTGATAAACAATGCCAAGCGATCCACCGCTAACTGTCGATTTTGAGCTTCCGTAAACCCTGAAGACTTACGTGGTTTAAAGCTATGATCCCCACCAGGAATAAAGCTGCTAGACACCTGATTAGAAAACTCGAACTGTTCAAACTCTTCAAATTTTCCAAACGTATCTCGTTCACCTTGAATAATAAGGATTGGTTTTTCTATCGTCGCTAAATGAGCACCTTTATAGTTCTCTGGCTTACCGGGAGGGTGGAATGGAAAACCAAGGCAGGCGATGGATTTCACCATAGGGTGTTCGGAAAGCATGGACGCCATACGGCCTCCCATCGACTTACCACCAATAACTATCGGCTGACCGTCAGCAACTTCCTCTATAACCGCGGTCATCGCCTCTAACAATTTAGGGGCACGATCTGGTGGCCGTTTTTTCCATCTAGCGCGCGCTTCTCCATATAAGGGAAGTTAAAGCGAGCCACACGCACCCCTTTTTCTGCTAATCGAGTCGACACATCTTGCATAAACTCATGATCCATTCCAGCGCCAGCACCGTGAGCAAACAAAAATAGCGGGCCATTTTCTGGGCCATCAAACACGATATTATTCATCCAGTAGTTCCTCTTGCTCACTCTGTGCCTTAGCTAACATCCAATCTCTAAAGGTCGCAATACGTCCCATATCGGCTTGTTTGTCATGACAGACGACGTAAAACGCATTTTTAGTCACCAACACTTCATCAAACGGAGCAATCAATCGCCCTGCATCCAGTTCTGGTTGCGCTAATACATTGTTGCCCAGTGCGATACCTTGACCATGAGCCGCAGCCTGCAAAACCATAGTGGAGTGACTGAAGATCGGGCCATGATTGACATTGACGCCATCAATTTCATTTTGTTTCGCAAACTGCTTCCAATCTTTGCGGGAGGTATCATGCAATAAGGTGTGCTTAGATAAATCAGACAGTTTGTCTAACGGTTTCGCACCAAGTAATAGCGCAGGTGAACATAGCGGCACGAGAAACTCTTGAT
>ASHK01001098.1 GCA_000695745.1 Vibrio madracius
CTATTTATATACCGGTGATAAATCCTTTTTGGAATTGGCAAAAAAACTGGCTCAGTTTGTGATGCCGTATCTGCAAGATGATGCCGTTCCGTTATGGGACTACCGACTACCTCCAAGTGAATACCCACACAAAGACAGCTCTGCAGGGGCGATTACCGCAGCTGGATTTCTGTTGATCGCCAGTTTGTGTGATGACGAAACGGAGAAGGATTTCTTTGAGCAGTGGGGTATGCACTTGGTACAAGGGCTGATCGATCAGTGTGATTTAACTGATGACAAATCAGCGTGTGGGTTGCTTTCTCAAGGCGCTTCGTTTGTCGCTAAAGATATGACAAACAATATGCTGCCTTATGGTGACTACTACTATCTCGAGCTCTGATGCGCATTTGCGGGCATCAGCGCTACTTCTGGTAAGGATACAAATAATGATTTCAGGATACGATGTAAGCGCAATAATCTTTTACTTTATTTTCATGGTGGTACTCGGACTTATTTTCCGAAAACAAGTGGCCAACACCAGTGACTACTTTAGGGGTGGCGGCAAAATGGTGTGGTGGATGGCGGGATCCAGCGCATTTATGACGACTTTCAGTGCGTGGACATTTACCGGAGCCGCCGGCAAAGCTTACCTTGATGGTTTTGCCGTAGTATGGATTTTTATTTTCAACATTGTTGGCTATTTAGTGTGCGCGCGAATTTTTGCTCCTAGGTTTAGACAGCTTGATGTAATCACGCCCATGGAGGCCATACGTCAGCGTTATGGTGAAAAAACAGAGCGCTTTTACACCTTTATTTATATGGTGACTGGATTAATGGGTGGCGCTATCACTCTGTATGCCGTCTCTATCTTTATTTCTGCTGTCATTGGCGTTGATATTCAACTCGCAATCGTGATTACTGGTGCAGCGGTGGTCTTTATGACCATTACCGGTGGTGCATGGGCTGTGGTGTCGAGTGACTTTTTACAAGCATTATTGATCGTTGCGATCAGTGTCGTTACCTTTATCGCCGTTATGAACAATGTCGACAACTTAACTGATATTACCGATCATTGGGAAGGAGCAACGCTTTGGTCAGGCAATGGCATCCATTACCAAGAAATCTTCTTGTTATGGATTGGTGCCATCTTTATTCAACGCGTTATCGACATGAATAACATTGGTCAGTCGGTGCGATTCTTATGTGTAAAAGACTCGGCACAAGCGCGTAAAGCCGCCTATTTGACCGCTCTGTTATTCGCTTTCGGTAGTGTTATGTGGTTTATCCCGCCAATGTGGTCTGCCAGTAGCGGTGCAGAACTGTCAGAGATGTACCCGCAATTAGGGGCGAAGGCACATCAAGCCTCATATCTTGCTGCTGTGCAGATGCTTTTACCCGCAGGTATGGTTGGCTTGGTCGTGTCAGCAATGTTTGCTGCGACTATGTCAACCCTTGACTCTCGGATCAACTTTGTGGCTGCGTCTTTTGTTAAATCTATCTATAAGCCACTGATTAATAAAGGTGCGACCGAGAGAGAAGAGCTGCGTGCAAGCCGCATTACAACAGGCGTGCTTGGTTTGATTGTGATTGGATTTGCTTTGTTCTTAAATGAGTTGCGCGGAATTAGCTTGTTCTCGATGATGATCATTTTCGCCGGCCTTGTGAACATACCTATGATGATCCCACAAACACTCGGCATGTTTTTCAAACGTATTCCTGATTGGCTGGCTGGGCGACAGTTTGCTTTGGCTTTGTTGTAAGCTTGATTAGTAACAACGTATTTAATGCTCAATGGATGTCTAACGCGATTGGTCTATCACTTACTGGACGTGAATTGGGTGACTTAGGTGTGGTTATTACTCAATTTATGCATCTCACTCTTACGGTTGGGTTCTTCTTCGCCACTGGATTGTTTTACAAAGCGCTGTTGGTGCGAGAAAATCTGTCATCGAGAAGTTCTTTGTTAATCAGAAAACGCCTATCGTTTCTCCCGCAGGATGGAAGCGTCAGATATCATGCAAAGTCGATTGCTAGGTAGACTCACACTCGTATTTGGCGGTGTAGTATCAGTATTTTATTTAATTCCAAATGATCACTCTTATTACTTCCTAATATGTGGTTTGTTTATTACGTCGGTTGGTACGTTGATTTACTCGCAAAGCTTGGGCAACAAAC
>ASHK01001099.1 GCA_000695745.1 Vibrio madracius
CATAGCGATAGTAATTTTATTTATAGCTTTCATGTTCTTCCCTTTTGTCCATTGTTTGGTGAGATTCGCGAGTTTCAAAAAAATTTTATTTTGTTTGAAAAAAATCTTCGTTATGGATTATTATTGTCGTGAAGATTATTTTCAAATCAACTTTTCACAAACTGTGATCACGGACAAAATTTAGCCTAACTTATCTGTTTAAAGACTCGTTAAGCGGTTTTGGGACAAGGAAGCGCGTCCAATATTTCATTGACGCAAACAAAAGACGAGAGGCTCGAAGTGAGAGATAAAAGTCTAAAAATCAGAGAATTAAAAGAGCAATTACGTGGACAAACAGTGGTATCGATTCAGCCTGTGGTCGGAAGTCCGCTTGAGAAAACCGAATTTATTGTGGCGATGGCGTTAGCGGCGCAACAAGCCGGTGCTAAAGCTCTACGTATCGAAGGTATTAACAATGTTGCGGCAGTCGCGGCTAACGTGACTATACCAATTATCGGTATCGTGAAACGTGACCTTATTGACAGTCCCGTGAGAATTACGCCTTATGTCGAAGATGTTGACGCATTGGCCGCTGCGGGTGCGACAATCATCGCTTTTGATGCCACTGACCGCCTGCGCCCCGAGTCGAGAGCTGTGATTGCCGAGGCCATTCGACGTACGTCTTGTTTTGCTATGGCAGACTGCTCTTGTTTTGAAGATGGTTTATGGGCGCACCAACACGGTGTCGAGATCATTGGTTCAACACTATCGGGTTATGTTGGCGGTGAAGAGCCGACAGAGCCTGACTTGAATCTGGTGAGGCAATTTGCTGGAGAAGGATTCTTTACTATGGCGGAAGGGCGCTACAATACGCCGGAGTTAGCAGCAAAAGCGATTGCTAATGGTGCGATAGCAGTGACAGTAGGGTCTGCACTTACCAGGCTAGAAGTAGTAACACAGTGGTTCAATGCGGCAACTCAAGCAGAGGTGAAACAGTATGAGCACGTTAGCTATTGATATTGGCGGTACAAAAGTTGCTCTAGGATTGGTTCAAAATGGCGAGCTCATCGAACGTGCTCAGTTAGCGACGCCTGAGACGACATGTGTGCAAGATTTTGCTGGTCAAATTCTTGCACAATGCCAGCCCTGGATGCCACAAGTGAAACAGGTTGGCATCTCTACAACGGGATGGGTGAAGCCGGAAGGGATTACCTCTATTAACCCCGATACGCTTGCTTTCCCTCAGCCGTTTCCTTTGCACAGAGAAATAGCAACGCAAACGGATAAACCGGTCGCGATTCTTAATGATGCGCAAGCGGCTGCTTGGTACGAATATCGTTCTCTTAAAACCCCAGTGACCAACATGGCTTACATTACCGTTTCAACGGGTGTTGGAGGGGGACTGGTTCTCAACGGGCAACTGTATAAAGGGGCTCAACATTTGGCTGGACATATCGGCCATACTAGCATCGATATCAATGGTCCTGTCTGTGGTTGTGGACAGCGTGGCTGTGTTGAAAGCCTAGCTTCTGGTACTGCAATTAACCGCGCCGCTCGTCAAATTATCCATCCGACCATCTCTAATATTGAGTTATTTAAACTAGCCAACGACAATGCTCAAGCCATGGGTATCATCAAAAAGAGTGCTCAGGCGATTGCACAGCTGTGTTGCAATTTGAAAGCGACACTAGATTTAGACCTTGTGTGCCTTGGCGGGGGAGTTGGGTTAACTGAGATATATATTCCGTTAGTGTTAGACTACATCGAAACAATGCCAACGGCGTTTCGAGTTGATGTTGTCAAAGCAACAGGTGATTATGATGCTTGCTTATTAGGGGCCGCTGCTCAGTTCTCATAGCACAATAAGTAATCAATAATGTTTTACAACCTCACAGGTTGTCGATGGAAGGAAGACACAGACAAATGACAGTACGAGCAATCACAGCCAAGACGATTTTTGATGGCGAGCAGTACCACTCCGACTCGGCATTAGTTTGGAGAGGAGAGCAGATTGTAGACATTGTTTCTGCTGCTGCATTGCCAAGCTCAGTGATAGTGACTGATGTTGGCGACAAAATGGTTGTACCGGGCTTTATTGACATCCAAGTCAACGGTGGCGGTGATGTGATGTTTAACTCTGAGACAAYGGTTGACGGCATAGACACTATTTGTCGA
>ASHK01001100.1 GCA_000695745.1 Vibrio madracius
AACCCAGAAAGGGGTATTGGGAATTGCTTTTGGCTTAGTCGTGTTGCCGCTTTCTAATAGCGCAGCTTCGTTATTAGCAAAATAAACGCGTTTACGACCTTTAACCTGAGATGCTTCAGAGAAGCCTTCTGGATTTAAGCGATGCAGAGTTGATAGTACTAGCATAAATCTATCGATAGCTTTTTTCAGTCCAGCAAACTCATCCGAAATCAGCAACGAGCGCATTTCTTTTACTGAGTCTACCGCCTCTACTTGCGGGATCTCTTTACTAACGACGATAGTTTTCGCGGCAGCTGGTTTCTGTTCCGTTTCGGCTGCATCTACCTTTAATAAACGTCGTAAGATATCTGAAGCACTTTCGCCAATGTGGTGGGTCTGGCTTGCAATATAACGGTATAGATCCTCATCAACCTCAATTGTTTTCATTCGCTTTTCACAGTCTCTATGTTTAAACTCTGGGTGATTATAACGAGTTCCGCGATGAACCTCTACGTTAAACACATCACGAATAACAGAAAAATGTCAGCTTTATTGAACTACAAAAGAGAAGGTAAAGGCTTACCTGTCGTCCTCATCCACGGCCTATTCGGAGACTTGAACAACCTTGGCGTCTTAGCCAGAGACCTAAAACAGGACTTCGACGTTATCAGCATCGACCTGCGTAACCATGGTCGTTCTTTCCATAGCGATGATCATAACTACACCTTGATGGCTCAAGATGTAGTGCAACTGCTTGAATCTTTAGATATCACCTCGCCTATCGTCATTGGTCACTCGATGGGCGGCAAAGTGGCTATGCGTTTGTGTGATTTTGAATACCCAGTTTCAAACTCATTGTAATGGACATGTCTCCAGTCGAATACACCGTGCGCAGGCATGACAATGTATTAGCGGGACTAGAGGCGGTAATTGCCCACAAACCAACGTCACGCGCCGACGCCATGGCACTGATGAGCCAACATATCGAAATGGAGGGAGTACGACAATTCCTCGGTAAATCACTCTATAAACATGGTGACTATCTTGATTGGCGCTTCAACGTTGAGAGCTTAAAGCGCAACTACCTATCCATTTTGGGCTGGCAGCCAATTGAGAAAAGTAATGTTCCGGTATTATTTATTAAAGGTGGCGATTCTGATTACCTTACCGCAGAGCACCAACCTTTAATACAAGCTCAATTTTCACATGCAAAAGCGCACGTTATCGCCAATACCGGACACTGGCTTCATGCCGAAAAACCTGCTGAAGTGTTAAGAGCTATACGCAAATTCATTTAAATTTGACGTCAAACCAATACTGGACGTCGAGCACGCATTAACTTTATCCCACAACAGTGGTATAGTTCCGCGCAAGCATATTGGCATAAAGGAATACCATGCTTTACGACTACATAAACAAACTGGAATCTATCGGGTTAGATCTACTGTTTGCAGCGATCTTCTTTTTGATCGGTATGGCAATCAAAGATGTTCTCAAACAAGGTAATGTTCCTGTTTTTGGTCGACGTATTGTATGGCTTGTGCTGTTCTTAGGGTGCGCTGGTTTTGTCGCGAAAGGCATTATTCAGCTCAGCTGGGAAGGCTCAGGACTCGGCTAATGTCCCGGTTCCTTAATCCAACACAGACAATGAAAAGGTACTGAATCTATGGCAAGTGTAGGTCTATTCTTTGGTAGCGATACTGGCAACACAGAAGCTATTGCAAAGATGATCCAAAAACAATTGGGTAAACAGCTCGTTCACGTTCAAGACATTGCAAAAAGCAGCAAAGAAGATATCGATAACTTCGATCTACTGCTTTTAGGTATCCCAACTTGGTATTACGGCGAAGCTCAAGCAGATTGGGATGACTTCTTCCCAGAGCTAGAAGGCATTGACTTCTCAACTAAGCTTGTGGCTATTTTTGGCTGTGGTGACCAAGAAGACTACGCAGAATACTTCTGCGACGCTATGGGTACAGTACGTGACATCGTTGAAGCTAAAGGCGGCACTATCATTGGTTACACACCAACAGAAGGCTACGAGTTTGAGGCATCTAAAGCGCTTGTTGAAGGTGATGACTCGCAATTCGTTGGTCTGTGTATCGACGAAGATCGTCAACCAGAGCTTACTGACGAACGCGTATCTAACTGGACTAAGCAGCTTTACGAAGAAATGTGCTTAGCTGAGCTAGAAGATTAATTCACTCATCATAGTGAACACGAAAAAACCTCCAGTCTGAAGTGACCCATAAAGTTGGACATTTCTGTTAAGCGACTTGTAGGGCCTGATTTCGATATTCCATCGGAGTCAGGC
>ASHK01001101.1 GCA_000695745.1 Vibrio madracius
TGAATCGTTGGGAAAAGGTAAGTTTTGGCTACTACTGCGCTCAGAGTTGAGGCAATGGATTGAGCCTATCGCTATTCCACGACGTTTTCGAATCGTTGCAGAAATTCCATTGAACAGTCAGGGGAAAAGGCWATGWCTGAAMATTGTTCGTCGACACGCTTTTAGTGCGTGTCTCACGAGCCACACGAATTACACTTACACGACCAAGACCGACACGACAATGACAAAAAAGAAAGCCGACCGTTTTACATTCTGATGTACAATCCTCGTCTGCAACGCTCTGTATTCAAGCAGACGCCGACATTCTGGATTTTTGCGGTCATTTTAATCACTTCCCTTTACTTCCTGGTGTCACTCAAATTGATTGGGCACTCCATTACGCTGTCGAGCAACTTAATGTTCCTTCTGCGTTTAAAGGAATGGAAGTAATCAAATTCCAAGAGCCGATTCTGCCTGATGCCATCATCACTTTGACTCTAAATTGGAATGAAGACACGCAAAAATTAGCGTTTAAGTATACGTCAATGTCTGGGGAAAACGTCGTGGTGCATTCCTCTGGCAAAATGAAACTAGGTAGTTCAAGTGAGTAACAGCAAAGAACGTGGATATACAACACGCATTGGTGAACAAAGTAGTGACTATCTGCCTTGTTTTCTCATTCCGTGTTTTAATCATGGTTCCACGGTCGACGGCGTAGTAAGGTCGTTAGAGCCTTACGGCTTTCCTATCATTCTTATTGATGACGGCAGCAATCAAGCCACCAAAAACCAGCTCAACGCCGTGGTCACGACTCACGATGTGCATCTTATCACCCTTGAACAGAATCAAGGGAAAGGCGGCGCGGTCATGGCTGGCATTCGCCATGCTAATACGCTTGGTTTCACCCATGCAATACAGATAGATTCAGATGGCCAGCATGACTTGGAGTCACTGCCAGTGCTAATTGAAACGTCACAAAACCAGCCTCATTCGCTTATCTCTGGCAAACCCGTTTATGACAGTAGCGTGCCTAAGTCGCGTTTGTATGGGCGCTATATCACTCACTTTTGGGTTTGGGTTGAAACGCTCTCGTTGTCAATAAAAGACAGCATGTGTGGTTTTAGAGCCTACCCAGTTGAGGCAACGGTCAATGTCCTCAATCGATACAACATCGGCACTCGAATGGATTTTGATATCGAGATTTTGGTTCGAATGTATTGGGAAGGGTGTGATATTCAGTTTATTGATACCCGAGTGGTTTACCCTGAGGGTGGCATCTCTCATTTTGATGCCTTGTGGGATAACGTAAAGATCAGCAAAATGCATACGAAACTGTTCTTTGGCATGTTGCCACGCAGTCCTAAGTTGATCGCTCGCCATTTTCACAACCGAAGCGTAAGCGCACCACATTGCGATGCCGGTACATCGGGCTCTCATTGGTCAACTCACAAAGAACGTGGCACTATTATCGGTATCAAAACCTTGCTTTGGATCTACCGATTATTAGGCCGCCGAGCATTCAACCTCGTTTTGCCCTTAGTGATCGGTTATTACCATTTAACTAATGCCCGAGCACGTAATGCGTCGCAGCAATACCTAGCTTATTTAAAGCACTATGCCGAGCAACGCCATATCCCGTTACCCGATGATCTCACCAGTCAGAAGCACTTATTATCATTTGGTCATACCATGCTGGATAAACTGGCGGCGTGGCAAGGAGACTTCTCACTCGATAATCTAACAATCCATGGCCAAGAGGTATTTCAACCTCTGATTGATAACAAACAAGGTGTCTTATTGTTGGGCTCTCACCTTGGTAATATCGAGTTGTGTCGTGCTCTTAGTCAGCGCTATTCTCACATTAAAATTAACGCGCTCGTTTTCACCGAACATGCCGAGCAATTTAACTCGGTAATGAGAGCCATCAATCCGAAATCTGACCTGAACCTGATTCAAGTCAGTCAGGTGGGGCCCGATACCGCCATCATGCTACAACAAAAAATCGAGCAAGGTGAATGGGTGGTTATCGTTGGTGATCGCACATCGACAAGCAAAGAGCATCGCTGCGTCTGGGCCAATTTCCTAGACAAACCTGCGCCATTCCCGCAAGGCCCGTTTTTGTTGGCCTCAGTACTTAAGGCGCCGGTTTATCTTATTTTTGGTTTCCGAGACAGCAGTCATAAACACCCACATTTTTAATGTCTATTTTGAGCATTTTAGTGACAAAATAGCCTTACCACGTAACCATCGACAAGAGGCTTTGGAACAGGTCGTTCAACGATATGCACACCGTTTAGAACACTATGCCGTAAAGGCACCATTGCAGTGGTACAACTTTTTCAACTTTTGGACGCTAAGTAAGCACAATGACCAAGAAAAATAAATATCATTTTCGGCGCACAGCGCCTTTCTATCGAAGACGTCGTCGCCATTTCTGCTGGCGCAACGGCTAGTATGAATAGCGATCCTGAATATGTTGCCAAAATTGACCGCAGCGTGGCTTTTTTAGAACGTCTTCTTAAAGAAGAAGGTGTTATCTATGGGTAACCACCGGGTATGGAGACTCGTGCACTGTTGCGATTCCGCCAAATCTTGTCGACGAACTGCCCCTTCATTTAACTCGCTTTCACGGTTGTGGGCTAGGAGACATTCTGACTCATGAGCAGTCTCGCGCCGTACTTGCAACCCGTTTATGTTCGCTAGCGCAAGGTATGTCCGGCGTTTCTCACGATCTGCTCAATCAGATTACAACGTTAATCAATCACAATATCGCACCGAGAATTCCTCAAGAAGGCTCCGTAGGCGCCAGTGGCGATCTAACGCCGTTGTCATACCTCGCTGCGACCCTTATTGGCGAGCGTGAGGTACTGTATAAAGGTCAGATTCACAAGACTAAAGATGTCTTTGCTGAACTGAATATTGAGCCTATCACGCTTCGCCCTAAAGAGGGCTTAGCGCTAATGAATGGTACATCGGTGATGACGGCACTGGCTTGTCTGGCCTACAAACGTGCAGAGTATCTTGCTCAGCTGTGCACCAAAATTACCGCGTTAGTTTCCGTGGGTATTCAAGGCAATGATTTTCACTTTGATGAAGCACTCTTCGCAGTAAAACCACATCCTGGCCAGCAGCAAATTGCCGCTTGGCTACGTGATGATTTGCAAGCAGAGCGACCACCTCGCAACAGTGACCGTCTTCAAGACCGCTATTCACTGCGCTGCGCACCACACGTCATTGGTGTCGTACAGGACTCACTGCCTTGGCTGCGTCAGTTGATTGAAAATGAACTCAATAGTGCTAACGACAACCCTATCATTGACGGCGATAACGAGCGCGTCCTGCATGGTGGGCATTTCTACGGTGGTCATATTGCCATGGCGATGGATACGCTCAAAACCGGGATAGCCAACCTAGCAGACTTACTTGATCGTCAAATGGCGCAGCTAATGGACTATAAGTTCAATAATGGCCTGCCGTACAACCTAACAGGCGCTGAAGGTGAACGTAAGC
>ASHK01001102.1 GCA_000695745.1 Vibrio madracius
GAAGCTGATCACCCACGAACAAATGCTCACTCAATGCCGGCCAGAGCTCACCAACTTCCTCAAAGTTATGGAACCACTGCACTCGAAAATTGGTATGTGGACAATTCAGCTTCCAAGCAGTTTTGCACCGGAACATCTCGCATCACTACAATCGTTTTGTCAGTGGTTCCCTAGTGATATGCAGTTGGGGGTCGAAGTGCGCCATCTAGGTTTTTTCAATAAGTCCGATAATGAGCGACGTTTCAATCAATGGCTAATGGAACAAAATATCGACCGCATTATTATGGACAGTCGTCCCGTTTTTGCCGCTAAACCTGATACGCCTGCCGTCATTGATGCGCATGAAAAGAAGCCTAAGGTACCCGTTCATGCCATCGCCACCGCACAACATCCCATGATTCGCTTTATTGGTCACCCCGACATGGAACAAAATTTACGCTTCTTTAATCCTTGGAAAAACAAACTTGCCGAGTGGATTCAACAAGGTAAACAGCCGTACGTTATGATTCATACACCTGATAATATCCAAGCCCCTGAGCTGGCCATTACGCTTTATGACGCCTTAAACCAGCATATGGCGCCGATGCAAACCACGCTTTCCCCACTCAACACAATCCCTGTACTGCGTAACGACCAGCAAATTTCCATGTTCTAATTCATTGCCGCCGTCTTTATCTCTGACCGCTTTGACTTAACACAAGTTACGACATCACCACGCGGGATGACATTTCTTGATGAATAACGTAAAATGCGCGCCTTTTTTATTGCGTCTGAACTTGTACTAAGCCATAGGCTGAACCAAGTTTAGGACTGAGTGAGACCGCATGGGGAACAATGATATGCAGAACAAAGATACGATATTCTCTGCACCTATCGACAAAATTGGTGACTTTACCTTCGACGAACGCGTAGCGGAAGTCTTCCCAGATATGATTCAACGTAGTGTACCAGGTTATAGCAATATTATTTCTGCTATTGGTATGCTGGCTGAACGCTTCGCAAAGCCTCACTCGACAATTTATGACTTAGGCTGTTCGTTGGGCGCTGCTACGCTTTCGATGCGTCGTAACATTACCCAAGAAGGCTGCCAAATCATTGCCGTCGATAACTCATCAGCCATGGTTGAGCGCTGCAAACTTCATGTGAATGCTTACCGCTCTGATACACCGGTGAATGTCGTTGAAGCGGACATTCGTGATATCGATATCACTGACGCTTCTGTTGTGGTATTGAACTTCACACTTCAGTTTTTATCGCCACAAGATCGTCGTGCTCTACTTGAGAAAATCTACGCAGGTTTACGCCCGGGCGGTATTTTGATCTTGTCCGAGAAATATGTTTTCGAAGACGACACTGCCAACGAGCTGTTGATCGATTTACATCATGACTTCAAACGCGCCAATGGCTATAGCGAACTTGAAATTAGCCAAAAACGTAGCGCGATTGAAAACGTCATGCGACCTGACTCAATCACAACGCATAAAGCACGCTTTGAAGAGATCGGCTTTAGCAGCTGTGAAGTTTGGTTCCAATGTTTCAACTTCGGCTCTATGTTTGCTATCAAATAGCGTAGCACAACCTTTATCCAGATATACCTTTAGCGAGAGATCGCTAAGTTAAAAAATTAGAGAATCCCATGTTCAATTTTGCAGACTTCTACCAACTTATTGCTCAAGACACACGCCTACAACCTTGGCTTAATGTGTTGCCTCAACAGCTGACAGACTGGCAAAACGCTCAGCACGGCGATTTTGATCGTTGGTTAAGAGCACTAGCAAAGATTGATTTGGGACAGCCTGACAACGTTGAGCTGAAAGACAGTGTAACCATTTCAAACTCTGAGCCACTTTCTACTGGTGAGATGAAAAAACTTGAGAGTTTGCTGCGCACTTTCCACCCTTGGCGTAAGGGTCCCTACCACGTTCATGGTATTCACATTGATACTGAGTGGCGCTCCGATTGGAAATGGGACCGTGTGCTACCGCATATTTCACCGTTAAAAAATCGCTCAGTGCTTGATGTTGGCTGTGGCAACGGATATCACATGTGGCGCATGCTAGGTGAGGGTGCGCGTCTTTGCGTCGGTATCGACCATCACACCTTTTCTTGGTTCAGTTTGAAGCGATTCGTAAAATGATGGGCAATGACCAACGTGCTCATCTTCTACCGTTAGGTATTGAACAGCTCCCAGAGCTGCAAGCGTTTGATACTGTATTCAGCATGGGTGTGTTATATCACCGCCGTTCGCCACTCGACCATCTTATCCAATTAAAGAATCAGTTAGTTCCTGGTGGCGAGCTGATTCTAGAAACCTTAGTCATCGAAGGGGATGAGAATGCGGTGCTGGTTCCGCACGATCGCTACGCGCAAATGCGCAATGTTTACTTTTTCCCATCAGCACGTGCATTGAAAGTGTGGCTAGAAAAAGTCGGCTTGAAAATGATACGTATTGTTGATGAGAACGTAACAACAATTGGCGAGCAACGCACTACTGAATGGATGACACACAACTCATTACCTGAGTACCTAGATCAGAACGATCCAAGTAAAACTGTCGAGGGTTACCCTGCCCCTCGTCGTGCAATCTTAGTCGCTGATAATCCAAGTAATTAATCAGTCGTTAGTGTTGTATACGTCTCACTTTATTGAGTTTTGACATGATGTTTATAACTCTAACGCAGCTCTGACAATAGGGAGTATCATACTCCCTTATTGATCAGCTAAAATTCATGCCACTTCCTGTTCCATTATTTACTGTTTTAGGGTTTAAGATGTACAAACGCTTGGCACCACTTGTCGCCATCGGTTTACTTTCCGGCTGTTCCACAATCAATCACCAAGAACTTCACCAAAGTACACTCAACGCAATCGAAAAATCTGAGCAGCGTCTTGAGAATCGTCTCACCAATATCGACCTGCAGTTGAGCAACCAAACTGACTACATCGACAGTTTGGAATCTGAAATCATCGCTCTTAACGAACAAATTAAAGTTCTTGAGACCAATCAAGCGGCAGGATTAGAAAAGATGGATGAATCTAAGCCTCTGCCAGCTATCGTCGCTGTACCGTCAATATCCAATCCGGTGATATT
>ASHK01001103.1 GCA_000695745.1 Vibrio madracius
GGAATACGAGAGCACCTACGATGCCGATACCTGTCTGAACCATAGTGGTAATGGCAACCACAACGGCTAGAGAAAGAATGATACCCGCCATTGTGCCACGAAGAAGCAGATCGCGAGTGCTTGTTTTTGTTTTCGCTTCGCCAACATCGATCATGGTTTGCACCAAATTGACGCAGGTTTAAAATCAGCAGACATAGAATTGTACCTATTAAATAAAAGTGAAAGATAAAAGTTAAAATTGAATAGTGATAGGGGCTAGGGTACTAACCCCTATAGGCTATTCAAGTCTTTAGGCTTATGCTGATACTTCTACTGCACCTTGAGTGATGCGAGTTTTGTATGCTTTTACGCTAAAGCGCTCATCTTCCATGCAAGCACCTGTAGCCAAGTTGAAGCGCTGTTTCTTGAGTGGACTTGCTACCCAAAGCTCACCTTGATGCTCAACAATTAATCCACGTGATAACACGTTAGAGCGATAGAACGGATCCATGTTGCTGATTGCTAGGACTTCTTCCGCAGTCGTTGGACGAAAGATCGCAACTTGTTGGCCATCCACCAATGCACACACGCCAGTTCCAGGGATGATGTCTTGGATATCACATACTTTTTGAAATGCCATGATTACTTCTCCAACTCAACGTGTAGGATGTCACCCTTAGCTTCTGGGTGTTTCTCTGTAAATGTTGCTGGACGATGTTGCTCGCGCTCTTGAACGAAAACCACATTGATCATCACGAGGTCGCTATTGATGAAATGAGAGAAGCGTTTAAGTTGAGACTCATCTTCAATCGTGTTCTTCCATTCACAGCTATAATCACCCACTAGACGTTGCACGTCGGCTTCTAACTGTTCGTTGATGCCAAGTTTGTTATCAACGATCACTTCACGCAGATAGTCGACGCCGCCTTCCATGTTTTCCATCCAAACTGAAGTACGTTGGAGTGGTGCTGCTGTACGGATGTAGAACATCATGAAACGGTCGATGTATTGAATAAGCGTTGCTTCGTCTAAGTCAGAGGCCAGTAGATCAGCGTGACGTGGCTTCATACCGCCGTTACCACACACATACATGTTCCAGCCGCGTCGGTTGCGATAATACCTAGGTCTTTACCTTGAGCTTCCGCACACTCACGAGTACAGCCAGATACACCAAACTTCATCTTATGAGGAGTACGGATGCCTTTGTAACGGTTCTCGATGCGAGAGCCCAGACCAACAGAGTCTTGAACGCCGTAACGACACCAAGTTGAACCCACACACGTTTTCGCCATACGCAGTGCTTTCGCATACGCTTGACCAGTCTCGTAACCCGCTTCAATCAGTTTCTTTCCAGATAGCTGGAAGGTCGTCTTTTTGCGCGCCGAACAGACCGATACGTTGTGCACCAGTCACCTTAGTGTAAAGGTTGTACTCTGCAGCCACCTCAGCTAGCACTTTTAGTGCTTGAGGTGTTACTTCGCCACCCGCCATACGTGGGATAACTGAGTAAGTACCGTCTTTCTGGATGTTACCTAGGAAGTTATCGTTGGTATCGTGCAGCTTCACTAGCTCAGGCTTAAGGATGTGGTCACCCCAGCAAGACGCTAAAATAGAGCCTGCAAGTGGTTTACACACTTCACAGCGTATCCTTTACCGTGTTTCTCAAGTAGCTCTTCGAACGTCTTGATCTCTTCGATACGTACTAAGTGGAACAGTTCTTGGCGAGAATAAGCAAAGTGTTCACACACGTCGTTTTTAACTTCGATGCCTGATTTTGCTAATTCAGCATTAAGGACAGAGGTAACAAGAGGGATACAACCGCCACAGCCAGTACCAGCGCCAGTTACCGCTTTGATATCGCCAATCGTGTGATGACCATCAGCAACAGCTTGTGCAATCTTGCCCTTAGTGACATCAAAACAAGAACAAATAACGGCTGATTCAGGGAGAGAATCTGCACCTAATGTCGGTTTTTCAGCACCAGCATGCGCAGGCAGAATCAAAGTGTCAGGGTGTTCTGGCAGTTCGATTTCGTTGAGTTTAAGCTGAAGCAGATCGCCGTAATCAGACGTGTCACCAACCATGACCGCGCCAAGTAACTTCTTACCGTCTTCAGACACAATAAGACGTTTATACACTTCTTGCTCGTCGTTTTGGTAAACGTAGCTCTTACATCCAGGAGTACGACCATTGGCATCGCCAATTGAGCCCACCTTGACGCCAAGTAGCTTTAACTTAGCGCTCATATCCGCGCCTTCAAACTGACTGTCGTTACCAACTAAGTGATCAACCGCCACTGTCGCCATTTTATAACCAGGAGCAACGAGACCATAGAAAGTGCGGTTCCATGACGCGCACTCACCAATGGCATAAATATCTTGGTCAGTAGTTTGAGCGAAGTTGTTGATTTCGATACCGCCACGAGGTGCAACACCCAAGCCCATTTGACGAGCAAGTTTGTCCTGTGGACGGATACCTGCGGAAAATACGATGAAATCTACTTCAAGGTCAGTACCGTCAGCAAACACCATAGTGTTTCGCGCTTCTTTACCCTCAGGTTTGATTTCAAGTGTATTTTGCTGGTATGAACTTGAACGCCCATACGTTCAATCTTGTTACGGAGTTGCAGACCACCT
>ASHK01001104.1 GCA_000695745.1 Vibrio madracius
CTAAGAGCCACTTGCGCGATTCCAATGCTCTATTACCATGACATCGAATTTGATGGTAAGAAGTGGGTAGATGGCGGGGTTTCTGCCACGATTCCGGTCGAAGAGTCGTATCGTCGTGGTGTCAACAATATGGTTGTGATCAGCACGATTCCACAACCGAAGGAGCAGCGTGCAGTGACTGCCTCAGTAAAAGACTCGCTAGACAAATGGAAGAAAGAGCTAGAAGCAGGATTGGAGACCCATATTAGTCACTTAAAGATATCAGGGACGAAAGAGAGGCTGTCAGAGTTTCAAAACATTTTTCTGAGAAGCTAGAGAACATTAAAGCAGACTACCAGCGTTTGACAGGCCCACGCTTGGAAGCGTATCGAGAGCAATACCGACTAAAAGCGGGTGATAAACTTAAGCTCTCTCATTGGATTCAAGATAAAGAAAAATTAAGCCGGCTGATTGATATTCAACACAAACGTGTGCCTTTTAGTCGTAGTGGTACCAGCCATTTGGATATGTTGGTGTCTCATTATGCAAATCATGCTGAAGTGGAGCAGTTTCTGCTATCACCACCTGAAGATGTGAACCTGTGGCATATTCAACCGAAACATGAATTGTCGTCAAAAGGGTTACTGAGCCAAAAAGATCAAATCATGGAAGATTATGAGCACGGCTTTGCAATGGCGGGCGAGTTTTTAGCTGAGCATCACAACATCCATCGCTAATGTCGATAAAGGCCCGTCATTCTTAGGCACGCTAAGAATGACGGTATCACTGAAAAGGATCAGCTCATGTTGCGTTTAGGCTGAGCATCAATGCACTGACCGTTTACGTCAGTGACACTAGGGTCCATCAGATGTAAATACAAAGGCATAATATCCTTTGGTGTTTTTAGTGTATTGGCATCTTCACCCGGATAGGCTTTTTCACGCATACGTGTCCGTGTTGCGCCAGGGTTGATGGCGTTGACTCGGATCTCGGTATCACTAAGCTCATCGGCCAAAATTTGCATCATGCCCTCAGTTGCAAACTTAGAGATCGCATAAGTGCCCCAGAAAGCACGGCCTGTATGACCCACTGAAGAAGAGGTAAAGATTATTCGTCCTGCCTCGGATTTTTTCACTACAGGTAGGAGGGCTTGCGTCATCAGAAACTCAGACTTAACGTTAATTTTCATTACGTCATCGAAAGTCTCTTCATCAATCTGATCGAATGGACTTAATGTACCCAATACGCTGGCGTTATGAAGAATGCCATCAAGTTTTCCAAACTGTCCTTCAATCGTTTCTGCCATGTCGACGTAATTCTGCTTAGTCGCACCTTTAAGATCCAGCGGTATGATCGCGGGTTGTGGGTAACCTGCTTTCTCGATTTCGTCGTAAAGGAACTCCAAATTTTTAACATTACGACCCAATAAGATGACCGTTGCACCATGTTCGGCATAACTCAAAGCAGCTTGGCGACCAATGCCGGCACCAGCGCCTGTGACTAGAATGACTTTACCTTTTAGCGCCTCAGGAGCGGTTGAATATTCCACTGAACACTTCCTTAGTTTTGAATAATTCTTGGTAATCGTGACAAGATGGTTACAATACACTAATTCGTCGTACAGGGGATTAAGACATTGGAATTTTTATTAGACTACGGATTATTTTTAGCCAAGATCGTGACAGTTGTCGTGGCGATAGTTGCGTTGTTGGTTATTGTTAAGTCAGTTGGTGGACGCTCTGGCGGAGCAAAAGGCGAACTCGAAATTACTAACCTGACTGAACAACGTAAGCAAACGGTTGAGCAATTAGAGCACCACTTACACGATGAAGCCTTCATCAAAGCTCGCGATAAAGCAGAAAAGAAAGCGGAAAAGAAAAAACTAAACTGCGTGAGAAAGCGATAAAAAAAGCATCAAAAGATGGCGAGCTCGATAGTAAACGCGAACCGCATCTATTTGTTCTCGACTTCAATGGCAGCATTGATGCAAAAGAAGTGGCATCGCTACGTGAAGAAGTTAGCGCGATTTTAGCTGTGGCGCGTGAAGGTGATGAAGTATTGGTGCGTT
>ASHK01001105.1 GCA_000695745.1 Vibrio madracius
AATGGTCCCAAAACATAACCAAGTAAGATTCCCGCAATCAATCGGCCTTTAAGTGCGCCTACCACCCCACTCGCAATAAAAACGCGCCATAAAAGCTCAACCAAAAAAGCATGTCTGAATCCATCTATACTTCCCTCATTGCCCGATAATAGCTAACCGTTAGTGGCGCGGTTAGATAATCCCAGAGTGTTCGCTGTTCCAAAACAATAAACACTTCAGTTTGCATACCGGGGTATAGCTCGATGTTTTCTAACTGATGCAGCGCTTCGGCATTTAACCTCACTTGTACTTTGTAACCAACAACATTGTCATCAGCATCATCACTTAAACGGTCTGCAGCGACATAAGTCACCTCACCATCCACAGGTGGCGTCTTTCGAATGTTATAAGCGCTTAATCTGACTTTGGCTTCAAGACCGACTCGAACCACATCAATATCTTGTGGAGGTACCAATGCTTCGATAATCAACTCATCACTGTCAGGGACGATTTGCATTAAGATATCACCAGGATTCACCACTGCCCCTACTCCGGCAATATTTACACCAACAACCGTTCCTTGATGTTCACTGCGTATTGTTACCCGTTCGCGCACATCCGACGCCGCTTTCAAGGCTTCTTTTACGTCACGCGCTTCTTTTTGTGTGGAAGCGAGCTCAGCCGCATAGCCTTGCTGTTGTTCTAGGCGCTGCGCTTTATGGGTTTGTTCTAAAGCGTTTAGCTGCCTAAGTCCAACTTCAATATCGGCATTCACCTCTGCCAGTTCTGCGTCAATTCTTGCCAATGCTCTTTGTAGTTCCAACATCCGAGTCTTTGACACATAACCTTTATCCACCAGCCCTTGGTCATATCAATTTCTTGTTTAACTAAGGAGAGTTGTCGTTCCACAGCTCGCTTCTGAAACTGCCTCCTCGTACTTGCTCGTCTAATAGGGCTTTACGCTGTAGGTACTGCCCTTGTGAGAGTTCTGATTTCAAAAGAGCTTGTTGAAATTGCACTTGCTCGTTACTCACGATATTGCTCAAGATCTGCGTACGTTCAATGCTATTGTTCGTTAGTTCAGTACTATTTCCCATACTCCAATCAACGACGCTATGTTCTTCCAACAGCGCTTTTAATCGGCGTTTCTGAAACTCTAACGAAAATAAGTTTAAGGTCTAACCGTTGAAAATCAGCCTCTGCTCGCGAGTTTGACAACTCAACGAGAACTTGACCGACTTCTACATGCTGCCCCTCACGCACAAAAATCTGTTTTACATATCCGCCCTCAAGGTGTTGAACAGGCTTGCGTTTACTCTCTACGACCACGACACCCTTGGCGATAGAGGCGGAGCTAAGCTCTACGCTTGTGCTCCACCAGACAAAACCCACCACCGTGAGCAAGGTAAGTATCAGCCCTGATTTAATGACTTTCGATGTATCAAAAACCATAAGTCCTCCTACCCTGCGGTTCGCGCTGTTGATCTTGCTGGTTCAGGTGTAGTATCGACACTCGAAGACAAACCGAGGAACTGCTCACTTTTACCCGCTTTTTCAATCTTTCCATCTTTTAAAAGCACTACCCAATCCATTTGACGTAGAAAACCAGGTCGATGACTGATCATCACAACGGTAATTTCATTCTCTTTACAATGTTGAAGCACAATCGCAAGTGCGACTTCACCTTCCGGGTCAAGGTTTGAGTTAGGTTCATCCAGCACAAGCACTTTTGGGTTGGAGAAAATTGCTCTAGCAAGGCCAATTCTCTGCATTTGCCCTCCTGACAGTTGCAAGCCGCCCTCACCACAGTAGGTTTGATACCCTTCAGGAAGCGAGATAATCAGCTCGTGTATGCAAGCTAGTTTTGCCGCTCTTACTACCTCTTCGTCATCAGCATCGCTGAAACGACAAATATTGTCTCTCACCGTCCCAGCGAGCAAACCAACATGTTGTGGTAAATAACCAATATGTTCACCAAATTGTATATCCGACCACTGACTGATAGCTGCACCATCCACCTCTATCATTCCAACACTTGGTTGATAGATCCCCATAATGAGTTTGGCTAAGGTAGACTTTCCCGAGC
>ASHK01001106.1 GCA_000695745.1 Vibrio madracius
GAACCCCGAAATTCGAGCTGAACGTTCTTTATCAGGACTACTTAGCAATGCAACAATATCGGCATTAGGGAGCGAGTAGGAGGGGAGGAGTCTGAGCAAATCCCCACTATTAAGCTGAGGCTGGACGTCCCACTCTGAGCGCATAATAATCCCCAATCCTAACATTGCCCAGTCTTTGATGACTCGTCCTTCGTTACTCGCGAGTGTCGGTGCAATGCGGATGATGTCGGGATTGCCTTCTTCATCTTCAAACTGCCACAGGGTAACGTCTTCATTATTTTCTCGAAGTGCAATGCAATCATGGCGAGACAAGTCATTTGGGTTAGTAGGCATACCTTTTCGTTCAATGTATGTTGGAGCAGCGCAGAGAAAACGTTGGTTTGGAGCCAAAGTGATCATTTTGAGGGAGGAATCATTGAGTTCACCGATGTAAATAATGATGTCCCATTTATGGTGTTTTGCCCAGTTAGGGTTATCGGACAGTTCCAGCTCAATATCCAATTGTGGATGCATGGTTTTATACTCACCCAAAAGCGGTGCTATGTAATCATTTCCAAAACCTAATGGAGCTAAAACCCTGAGTTTTCCACAGATGAGTTCCTTTCTACCATCAATCTGTTCTTGCAAATCATCGAGGTCTTGCAGAATTAACAGTCCTTTGTCCAGTAACAGTTGACCCTCTTCGGTTAGAGAGACCGTTCTGGAAGGCCTTTGAATCAATTTTACGGCGAGCTTTTTCTCGATATGTTGCAATCTAAGCGTAACTGAGGGCGGGGTGATATTGAGGGCTCTCGCGGCTTCAGCCAATGTGCGGTGAGCGGCGATAGTGGCAATGAACTTCAAATCCTCAGTGGTAATCATTTGGTCTAAACCTAATCTATAAGTTAATTATTGTTAATATAAAACAAAATTAAACTAGTGAATACTGTTCCAAACATGAGTATTTGTATTATTGGGTGAATACGGAAATGCGTAGCATAAACACGTCCACAACCTTGTTGGAACAGTATGAAAAAATCGATACACCGTTTATGTGTGTTGATAAGAACAAGTTTATTAATAACCTTGCTCGACTAAGAGAAAAAACAGAGTCATTGGGCTCAACGCTAAGACCACATTTTAAAACCGTAAGAGCACTTGAAGCAGCGCATTATTTACTGCCGGAGAAGTCTTCACCTGTGACGGTATCGACCTTGAAAGAGGCGGAAGCGTTAGCCACGATTGGGTACAACAATATTGTCTACGCGGTTGGTATTTCGACGCCAAAACTACACAGGGTGCTAAAGCTCGTGTCGCAAGGCGTTGATCTTATGGTGTTACTGGATAGCGTTAAGCAAGCCGCAGAATTAAACGAGTTTTGCCACGAAAACCAGTGCACCATCGGCGCGTTAATTGAGGTTGATTGCGACGGTCACAGAGGTGGCGTTCTTCCGGAGGATCCAACACTTGTTGAAATTGCACAGCTATTGTGTCGAGGACCTGCTCAATTCGCAGGCATATTGTGCCATGCTGGTGAGTCATACGAGTGTTTTGACTCTCTGTCATTACAAAACAGTGCTGACAATGAGGTAAAAGTGGCACGCCTAGCGGCTGAGACGCTAAAAA
>ASHK01001107.1 GCA_000695745.1 Vibrio madracius
GCACAACTTAACGTGGTCAAGGTGAAGCGAACCATCAGTCGCAATGGTGCTGGTCGCAATAAAGTCGATGAATTATTGGCGTTATTTGAGCCGCAAGATCAATAACTGTCTGGTAAGGACTAGGATTTAATCAACCGCTTCGGTAGAATTGCGCGAACTTGGCGATAGTCGCTGGCTTTGAATTCAACTGAGGTTAGGTATGAAAGACTTTTTAATTGCTCCATCCATTCTCTCTGCAGATTTTGCTCGCCTAGGTGAGGACGTTGAAAAAGTACTCGCAGCGGGCGCTGACGTGGTTCACTTTGATGTGATGGACAATCACTATGTTCCTAACCTGACGTTTGGTGCACCAATTTGTAAAGCACTGCGCGACTACGGCATTACTGCGCCAATTGATGTTCATCTAATGGTTAAACCTGTCGATAGCATTGTTCCTGATTTTGCTAAAGCAGGTGCGAGCATGATTACTTTCCATGTAGAAGCCTCTGAGCACGTTGATCGTACCCTGCAGCTTATCAAAGAGCATGGCTGTCAAGCTGGTGTGTACTTAACCCAGCAACACCTCTTTCTTGCCTTGACTACATTATGGACAAAGTGGATTTGATTCTGCTGATGTCGGTAAATCCAGGCTTTGGTGGTCAATCTTTTATTCCTTCGACGCTAGATAAGCTACGTGAAGTTCGTAAGCGTATTGATGCATCAGGTCGTCACATTCGTCTAGAAATTGATGGTGGTGTCAAGGTCGACAACATTCGTGAAATCGCCGAAGCAGGTGCTGATATGTTTGTTGCTGGTAGCGCTATCTTTAATCGTCCAGACTATAAAGAAGTTATCGACGAAATGCGTGCAGAACTTGCAAAAGTCACCAGCAAATAGATTCGGAATTAGTAGACATGAGCGCAATTAAACTCGTTGTTTTTGATTTGGATGGTACGCTGTTGGATAGCGTACCTGATTTGGCGTTGGCTGCTGATCAAGCAGTTCAAGAGCTGGGCTACCCGAGTGTCACCGAAGAGCAAGTTCGTGACTATGTGGGTAACGGTGCCGATATTCTAATTGGTCGTTCATTAAGCCAAAGCATCAATGTTGATCCTGAGTTATCGCCAGAGTTGCTTGCTAAAGCTCGTACCCTGTTCGATGACTTTTACCAAGCCAGTGGGCATAAGCTAAGCCATTTATATCCTGCTGTGCATCAGACATTGGATACCTTGGTGGCAAATGGTGTTACTTTAGCTCTGCTTACCAATAAACCATCGAAGTTTGTGCCAGAACTGCTCGAACAGCATAAGCTGGATAAGTATTTTAAGCATGTTCTTGGTGGCGATGCGTTCCCGAAACGTAAACCGGATCCGATGGCACTGCATTGGTTAATGGAACAAGAGCAAGTATCTGCTGAGCAGGTGTTGATGGTCGGAGATTCCAAAAACGACATCTTGGCGGCGCGCAATGCAGGTTGCCTAGCGTTTGGACTCACTTATGGTTACAACCACGGTGAGCCGATTGCCAATGCGAACCCTGACTTTGTTGCTGATATCGTGTCGAACGTGCTTGAAGCAGTAGGAATTGACGGTTAAATCGCGACAAAAAGTGCGTTGCTAAGTGAAAAGCCAAGCAAAGTACTAGAAATATACTCGCCAATGAGTACACTGCTAGAACCGCGTAAGGAATTACGCGGTTTTTCATTATCCTAATTATCTCGTTAAGAAGTCGAAGGAATCATTATCATGAGCAAACCCATCGTATTGAGTGGTGTTCAGCCGTCAGGTGAACTAAGTATCGGAAACTACTTGGGTGCTCTACGTCAATGGCAACAGATGCAAGATGATTACGATTGCCAGTACTGCGTGGTTGACCTGCATGCGATTACGGTTCGTCAAGACCGAAAGCACTGCATGAAGCGACACTAGACGCACTCGCAATCTGCCTTGCA
>ASHK01001108.1 GCA_000695745.1 Vibrio madracius
GGAACATAGAATCAGTCAGATACGTTACTGTCGTTACTTTTGTTGAAAATTAACGACACTGAATTGACACAGTATCTTTGTCCCGTTGTTTTTGGTCCGTCCTCAAAACGTGACCTAAATGACTGTCACACGCCTTACATCTGATCTCTATTCGCTGCATCCCGTGGCTAAAATCTTCCAAAAATCGGATAACATTGCTATCAATTGGCGCATCAAAACTCGGCCAACCACAGCCAGAATCGTATTTACTTTCGGAATCAAAAAGCGGTGTCTCACAACAAGTACAATGGTATAAGCCAGTATCACGGTTGTGCAGTAGGGTGCCACTAAAAGGCGCCTCAGTACCCTGTAGTCGACAGACTCGGTACTGCTCTTCATTTAGGGTCTGACGCCAGTAATCATCGGGCTTCATCGCGTTTTTATTTTCACCACTCACGACCTTTACACTCCCTTTTTTATTGTCTACATTTTATACACGCTATCTATCATACGTATAGCAAACTTGGTTGTAGCACATTGTTGCCAATTTCCAACCAAGCTGTATCAGTTATGTTAACTTACCTTGCTTGCAAGGTTAAATACATAACTAAAACTATTACAGAGTCTGTATCAAAGTTCAAAAAAACGTCATTTAATACCGAATGTTAAGAAAAGCGACACTTTTTTTTGACTTTAAACAAATTAATTCCGATTATCTATTGAAGTTAGTGACTGGATTCTGTAATTTTACTACCAGTTATCTTTAAACAGAAATTAAGTTGTGGAGCAACTATAATGACTATCAAAGTAGGTATTAACGGTTTTGGCCGTATCGGTCGTTTCGTATTTCGTGCAGCGCAAGAGCGCAACGACATCGAAGTAGTAGGTATTAACGATCTAATCGACGTTGAGTACATGGCATACATGCTTAAGTACGACTCAACTCACGGCCGTTTCAACGGTACTGTTGAAGTTGAAGGCGGTAACCTAATCGTTAACGGCAAAACTGTACGTGTAACTGCAGAGCGCAACCCAGAAGACCTAAAATGGGATGCTATCGATGTTGACGTAGTAGCAGAAGCAACTGGTCTTTTCCTAACTGACGAGACTGCACGTAAGCACATCACTGCTGGCGCGAAGAAAGTTGTTCTAACTGGTCCTTCTAAAGACGCTACTCCAATGTTCGTAATGGGCGTTAACCAAGACACTTACGCTGGTCAAGACATCGTTTCTAACGCTTCTTGTACTACTAACTGTCTAGCGCCTATCGCTAAAGTTCTTAACGACAAGTTCGGTATCGAATCTGGTCTTATGACTACAGTTCACGCTACTACAGCTACTCAAAAAACTGTAGATGGTCCTTCTGCTAAAGACTGGCGCGGTGGTCGTGGTGCTTCTCAAAACATCATCCCATCTTCAACTGGCGCTGCTAAAGCGGTAGGCGTTGTTCTTCCAGAACTAAACGGCAAACTAACTGGTATGGCTTTCCGCGTACCAACTGCTAACGTTTCTGTAGTTGACCTAACTGTTAACCTTAAGAACGGTGCATCTTACGAAGCTATCTGTGCAGCAATGAAAGAAGCTTCTGAAGGCGAACTAAAAGGCGTTCTAGGTTACACTGAAGACCAAGTTGTTTCTCAAGACTTCATTGGCGAAGTTCAAACTTCAGTATTCGATGCTAAAGCTGGTATCGCTCTAACTGACAACTTCGTTAAAGTTGTATCTTGGTACGACAACGAAATCGGTTACTCAAACAAAGTTCTAGACCTAATCGCTCACATCTCTAAGTAATGTAAGCTATTAGCTGAATATTGTATTAAGGCGACTCATTGGGTCGCCTTTTTTGTATCTGTTTCTGGGTTCAATATCACCTGGGAATGTTAAACATTGCCCTCCCCTAGGAACCAGAAACGCTCACCTAGGAGTTTCAATCTATGGATTTGTCTACGTTACCTGCCTTAACTGTGCTTTCTGATTATGTAACAACAGCTAAGCTTGACGACAATACGATCATTCGTATCAATCACCCAAAAGCCACCGCAGCAATTTCTCTCCATGGTGGACACATCATTTCATTCAAACCCACGAATCAAGAAGATCTGATTTGGATGAGTAAAGATGCCGTTTATGACAACAAAACTCCGCTAAGAGGCGGCATTCCAATCTGTTGGCCTTGGTTTGGTCGCGTAGCAGCGCCTTCACACGGCTTTGCTCGTAATATGGCTTGGACTCTAGTAGAACATCGTGAGAGTGAAACAGGGGTTATCATTAGCTTAGGCTTGACGGATGATGAGCAAACACGTGAAGTTTGGCCGCACCGTTTCCAATTAGTGTTGAACGTTGAAATATCGGACACATTAACCGCCACCCTTAATGTTACTAATACTGACTCGGCGCCGTGGAAATTCTCTGGTGCATTGCATACCTACCTAAATATCGGTGACATTCATAACATGGAAGTCACCGGCATGGGACCAACTTATATTGATGGTTTACAAGACGGTAAAGTGTGCCAAGGCGGCGAAACGCTCACTCTCACTGACACCATCGATCGCGTTTATACTGAGCCGAGTAAAGAAATTGTGCTTCACGATAATGCCTTTAATCGACAACTGTCTGTCGTCAACGAGGGGGACAACTCTGCGGTCTTATGGAACCCTTGGGAAGCCGGCGCAAAATCGATGGGCGACATGAACGATGATGGATACTTAACTATGTTCTGTATTGAGTCCACATTGCATGCTAAAACCCTTGAGTCTGGGCAAGAAGTCAACCCAGGCGACACCTACCAACTTAGCACCACTCTTTCTGTGAAGTAATTCCACTGAGCTAATTGCTTCCAACCAATGATATGGTTAGACTTACGAAAATTTTCGTCGAGTCTAACCTATGTCCTATCAATGCCCTCTCTGTCAGCAATCTTTGTCTCTAAATGAACGTAGTTTTCGCTGCGAGAATAACCATCAGTTCGACTTGGCAAAAGAAGGTTATGTCAACCTAATGCCCGTGCAACACAAACGCTCAAAAGCAATCCAGGCGACAAACAAAGAAATGATGCAGGCTCGACGCAC
>ASHK01001109.1 GCA_000695745.1 Vibrio madracius
ACAACAACGTTTAGTGATTGCTCGCGCTATTGCTATTGAACCTGAGGTCTTGTTGCTCGATGAGCCGACCTCGGCGTTGGATCCTATCTCAACCTTAACTATTGAAGAGCTCATCAACGATCTGAAAACCAAGTATACCGTGGTCATTGTGACGCATAACATGCAGCAAGCCGCGCGAGTTAGTGATCATACTGCCTTTATTCACTTAGGAAAATTGGTAGAGTATGCGGATACTGATACTATATTTACCTCACCGATTGAAAAACAAACCGAAGACTATATTACAGGTCGTTACGGTTAATTAAGGAAGTTGTTGGACATGCATTTTGGTCGTCATATCTCTGGTCAATTTAATGCCGAATTAGAATCGATACGTACTCACGTGTTAACGATGGGAGGACTGGTCGAGCAGCAGTTATCCTTTGCTATGCAGGCACTACACAAAGACGATATTGAACTAGCAAAAAAAGTGGTTAGGGATGATCACAAAGTCAATGCGATGGAAGTGTCTATAGATGAAGCCTGCACACGCATCATTGCTAAGCGCCAACCAACAGCCAAAGATCTTCGTTTAGTAATGGCGATCATTAAAACGATCACCGATCTTGAACGTATCGGTGATGTGGCAACTCGAATTGCACGTGTTGCCATAGAGCAGCCATCAACCAAGCAGCAAAAATTTCATGTCTCTTTAGAGCCATTATGCCGACAAGCTATCACCATGTTACATCAAGTGCTCGATGCTTTTGCTCGAATGGATGTCGATGCTGCTGCTGAAGTCTATAAATTAGATGACAAGTTGGATGCTGAATATGAGGCGGTGGTGCGTCAGCTAATGACGTATATGATGGAAGACCCGAAGAACATTCCGAACATTCTTCAGGTCATGTGGTCAGCTCGAGCGATTGAACGTGTAGGTGACCGTTGCCAGAATATTTGTGAATACATTATTTACTTCGTAAAGGGCAAGGATATCCGTCACCTAGATGAACAAGCTATTAATGATATTCTCTGACTATCAGGCTTAGAAACGGCCAATGATACCGAAGTTTAACGTCACATTCGAACCTACAGGAATATAGGTATCTTGAGAGTTAAACACGTCATAATCGAAGCCACTTTTTAGTCCGAAACTAGAGTTGAGCATATACACGTAGCTAGCGCCAATGCTTAAACCTATGGCATTGCGGCTATTAATTTCATTGTTTCGACTCTGCTCCCCACGATAGTCTGCAATACCAAACTCGGCTTGCAGACCATGATCTTGTCGATGACCAAA
>ASHK01001110.1 GCA_000695745.1 Vibrio madracius
ATTGATATGGCCGTCGAGCGCATCATTTACGGGAAGAGTTTAAATAATGGTCAGGTGTGCGTTGCGCCTGATTATGTGCTGATTCCTGAAGGTAAGCAGCAAACGTTCGTGAAAAGTTATGTCGAGCATTATCAGAGACTGTTTCCGCACGGGATAAACAGTGACTCGATGACCAGCCTGATTAATCAGCGTCAGTACCAGCGTATTCATGACATCCTCAACCATGAACTAACAGCAGAGTCGCAGGTTATCCCTTGTCATACGCAAGCGATTGATGTGGAACGTCAGCTGATGGCAACTCACTTAATCATCAACCATCTTTGCAGTCGCCAGTTATGACCCAAGAAATATTTGGTCCTTTATTACCCGTGATCACTTACTCCTGCGTTGATGAAGCCATTCACTTTATTACCCAAAGGCCAAGACCACTAGCTCTGTACTTGATGAGTGAGGACGACAAGTTGCAACACAAAGTGGCAAGTCAGGTGCATTCTGGCGGTATGTGTATCAACGATTGTGTCTTTCATCTTGCGGTTGATGATGCGCCATTTGGCGGTATTGGGGAGTCAGGAAAGGGGGCTTATCACGGCAAAGAAGGGTTCCTAACCTTTTCTCACGCTAAGACCGTAATGACGACCGATGCACAGCAGCACAATGTTAGCTTGTTGCTTGGTCCAGAAGATAACGAATTCAAACACGCAGTACTAAAAAAACTGTGTGCGTAACTGACTAATTGGAGATTCAATCATGAATAATTTTACCTTTAACCTCAGAACCGTGGTTCATTCTGGTGCCTCATCAACCGCTGCAATCCCTGCGTTGTTTAAAGCAAAAGGTGCACAGCGAGTGTTGCTACTTAGCGATAAGGGACTGGATTCGCTCGGCTTTGTAGAACGTTTAGCATCCCTATTCACAGCGGAAGACGAGGTGAAACTGGCCGGTATTTATACCGATATTGAAGCGGATGCGAGCTGCCTAGACATCAACCGTGCTCTTGCATTTGCAAAACAGGTAAACGCAGACAGTATTTTTAGCTCTAGGCGGTGGCAGCGTTATTGATGCGTCCAAAGGTATTAAATATGGTTTGGAGCACAACTTAGATGATATTCGTGATGCGATACAAGGTGGGGGCGCATAGAAGTTGGCCCAGAAGTGCAACCTTTTGCTATCCCTCATATCGGTGTGCCGACGACGGCGGTACAGGTGCGGAGGCATCACCTATAGCTGTTTTTTATAATGATAGAGAACACGTTAAGGCCAGTTTAGTGGTATCGGGGCTCGAATGTGACATTGCCGTTCTCGATCCAGAGCTGACAGTAAACTTGCCCGCAACCTTAACGGTTTCGACGGGCATGGATGCATTAACTCATGCAATTGAAGCATTAGCGTCACCGCTGAGCAATACTTTCACTGACGCGTATGCCATTCAGGCGTGTCGTTTGATATTGAAAAATCTGCCCCAGGTACTCCGCTCTCCGCAAGATGTGGCAGCCCGAGGTGAACTGCTGCAAGCAAGTACCATGGCCATTTCTGCCTTCTATTCGTCTTTAGGCGGAATACCTATCCACAATTGTGCGCATGCGTTTGGTGCCATCGCGCATATCCCGCACGGAGACGCTAATAGTGTCTTGCTACCTGTGGTTATCGAAGCACTACCGGATTTTTATCTTCCCAGCATTCGTAAGATCGCGTCGGTATTTGATATTGCGTCCCACTTAACCGATGCCGAAATACATCGAGAGGTTGTGCATTCCCTGCGTGCATTCCAAACCTTAATAGGCGCGACCCAGAACTTCGCTAAATGGAATTTGTGTGATGACACCAAAGCACAGATTGCTACTGGCATAGAAAAAGACATCAGTTTCCAGTTCTATCCGATTGCTCAGGACAAAGTCACCGCGATTCTGACGACGACTTGTTAATTTCACCAGCTACTCATTGTGGCATAAGGATATGCCTCACTTTTTGAATCTTAGGAGGCAGTTATGTTTTTTACACAGCACGTCAGCAAGATGTTATTGATTACCGGTATTGGAACGGCCGCCGCTTTTGCTTATGCGTTTTTCCCGCAATGGGCCATTACTCATATCGGACAATTACCTTATCTAGAGCAAGATTTCGTGTTCTATCAACATTGGGGGGTCATGGTAGGCATGATGGGAATCATGATGGTCGGCGCGGCTATCAAACCACAGTGGCGAGAAAGCATCATGCTTTATTCAGCGATAGAAAAAGGCTTTATGGTGCTTCTTTTGATGATTAACTTCAATAGCCCACACATCACTGGCTTTTTGCTTGCTGGTGCCATGGATACTGTCGTTGTCTTGTGGACATTGGCTTACTGGCGTGAGCAAAGAACAATACGTCGCTCTGCAGCATTAGCGTTAAATCATGAATAAACTCGATCCACTTTGGTCGCTCAGTGTTCTCTGCATGGTTATCTTTGGTACGTCGTTTTTAGGGCATGCCACCGATACGCCAGAGACATTTTCTACCAAGATAGGCACCACATTTCAAAACGGCTATGCAGGCGACGCAGCAGCGCAATTCGAGATTGGGATGTTCTATCTGCACGGTCTTGATACGAAGGGGGAATATCTCGAATCCAATCAAGAAAAAGCGCGCAAATGGATATCACATGCAGCCAATCAAGGAAATGCAGAGGCGCAAATACAGCTTGGTCTAATGTACGCCGCTGGGACTGGAGGTGAGAAAGATCATTCTATTGCGGTGACCTGGATAGCAAAGCCGCTGAACAGAACCATCCGAGAGCGCTGGATATGCTCCATTGGATGTCACAAAGTGCTCACTAAATAAGGGTGAACCATGAACAATTCAAAAACTATCCTGTGCACGGCCATCGCTGCCTCTTGTGCTCCCAATGCATTTGCTTCGCAGGAAAAACCCAATATTCTACTTATCGTAGGGGATGATGTTGGCTTTGCCGATACACAGCCCTACGGCTCTGAAGTATCGACACCAAACCTGATGCAGTTGGCTGAAGAGGGCGTGAAATTTACCAACTTTCATGCTTCGCCCACCTCCTCAGTCACTCGTTCAATGATGCTAACAGGGGCAAACAGCCACGAGGTTGGGTTGGGGACATTTGATTATGCCGTCTATCCACCGGCCATTGGCAAACCGGGTTATGAGGCTACCTCACTAAAGAGGGGGTAACGGTGGCAACGCTTTTGCGTGACAACGGATACCACACGTATCTATCAGGAAAGTGGCATTTAGGTCATAAAGATGGGTATTTGCCGGACGATCGAGGCTTTGAACAGAGTTATGGAATTTTGGCTGGTGGCTCCAATCATTTCAATCGCGACATGATGTTCCCTGCGAAAAATGAAGCAACGGCGACTGCCCTACAAAAAGGTGAAATGCCGAGTATTGAGGTTGAGCCGACTTATCAAAATGGTCAACAAGTCAAAGACAAGTATCCAGGAAAGTATTCAGACCAAGGCTATACCGAAGAATTGATTAGTATGATTGATAGTAACAAGGACTCCGGAAAACCTTTCTTTGCCTACTTACCTTTCACAGCGATTCACTTACCCTTACAAGCACCTAAAGCATCATTTGAAGACAAAGTTGCTTACTACGTAGAGCATGGATGGGACTCTGTTAGACAGGAGCGCTTTGAACGAATGCAACAAATGGGCGTGATTCCACAGAACGCTAAGATGTCTGAGCGAAATTCACTGAGTCGACCTTGGGATGATCTCTCCGAGGAAGAACAACAATGGTATGGCAAAAAAATGGCCATCGCGATGGGAATGATGGAGCTTCAAGACCAGCAAATAGGTCAGGTCACTGACTACCTGAAAAAGATTGGAGAGTACGATAATACCTATATTATCTATCTCGCAGACAACGGCCCGGAAGCGACGGATATTACTGGGAAAAATGTCAGTGATCTGATTCGTACATGGACTGAGTATCACTTTGACAATAGCACTGAAAATCTGGGTAACGCAGATTCAAGTGTCTCCTTGGGACCTGAATGGGCCAGTGCATCCACTGGTGGATTGTCTTGGTTCAAGGCGTACACAGCGGAAGGTGGCGTACGTGTCCCTTTAATTATTAAGCCTGCCAAAGGTATTCTAGGAGAGAAAGAGTCACTAGATAACGGAACTCAAACGAATGAACTGGCTCAAGTGAAAGATCTTGCTGCCACAATATTG
Organism: Vibrio madracius; assembly: GCA_000695745.1. GTDB lineage: Bacteria > Pseudomonadota > Gammaproteobacteria > Enterobacterales > Vibrionaceae > Vibrio > Vibrio madracius. The sequence continues at coordinate 4,188 of ASHK01001110.1, forward strand.
GATGTAGCCGATGTTGAACCCGTTGGTAATGAATATAAAGGCAGAAAAGTGGCCCCAATGAGCGGTCAAAGCATCATGCCTTATCTTCAAGGTGAGCAAGATACGGTCCATAGCAACGACAACGCTATCGCATTTGAACTATTTGGTAGTGGCATCCTGCTTCAAGGTGATTTTAAGATCATTCGGATTTCAAAAGGAATGGGAGGAGACAGTGAGTGGCATATGTACAACACTAAGTTGGACCCAGCTGAAATGATAGACTTGAAACGCCAACATCCTGAGCAGTTCCAACAAATGTTATCCGCCTACCAAGAGTACGAAAAGACAATGGGGATTGTCCCGGTGGATGAGCAATGGAATCCATTTGAAAACGTGAAGTAAAAAAATTTGCACCAGTACAAACTTGACCGGTTTGTACTGGTGCGGGTTTGTCTTTTAAGAATATTGAACAGTATGGATACCTTATTAAGAGGAACGACATCATGTCTCACTATCATCTTAATGTACCTCAGTTCCAAGGTAAGCCTCACGCTAAGTTTCAGGCGTTAGCGAAACCCATTGGTGCCGTGTGTAATATCAATTGTGATTATTGCTATTATCTAGATAAACAACAGCTACTTGACTATCCCAACGAACGTCCATACAAGATGAACGATGTGATGTTGGAACGCTATATTCGACAGTATATCCAGGGGCAGAATACCGCCGAGATTGTCTTCTCATGGCATGGCGGTGAGCCAACGATGTTGGGCCTGAGTTATTTCAAACGAATTGTTGAGATTCAAGAGAAATACGCCAAACCTAATGTGAAGATCGTGAATGATATTCAGACTAACGGTTTGTTAATCAATGACAAATGGTGCCAGTTCTTTGCAAAACATGCATTTAGCGTCGGATTGAGTATTGATGGTCCAGAGCATCTTCACAACACTTACCGCAAAAACGCTGTGGGCAGGGCACGTTTGGTAAAGTGATGGAAGCCGCTGAATGCCTAAAACGTCATAACATTCACTTTGCGACGCTTACCTGCGTCAATAACATCAATGGTAATTCCCCTTTAGACGTCTATCGTTTTATAAGAGATGTAATCCAGCCATCGCAAATTCAATTTATTCCAGTCGTCGACCGAGATGAAGAGGAGAAATGGCATAAATATTCCGAAGCGGCCATCATTCCTATTTCTGCGCCAACCACGAGATGGAGCGTCGCTCCGAGTCAATGGGGAGAGTTCTTAACGACGATTTTTGATGAGTGGGTGAAGCACGATTTTGGTGAAGTTCATATTCCTTACTTTGAGAATTTTTTCGGCATTTGGATGGGTAAACCGAGCACGATGTGCACGTTGAGCGATATATGCGGTAAAGGGATCGCCGTAGAGCCGAATGGTGATGTTTACGCCTGCGATCACTATGTTCACCCTGAGCACAAAATTGGCAATATTGTACAAACACCATTGGCGGCCATCGCGTTATCCAAGCAGCAAATGACCTTTGGCTTTGCGAAACAAAAAGCGCTGCCTAGACAATGCTTAGAGTGCAAAGTTAGGTTTGCCTGTCATGGTGAATGCCCAAAGAACCGTATTATCAAGGATGAGTATGGTAATTCTGGGCTCAATTATTTATGCAAAGGGTGGCAACAAATATTTCATCATATCGACCCAGTAATCACACATATACTTGCCATAAATGGCGTTAAAGAGGCTACT
>ASHK01001111.1 GCA_000695745.1 Vibrio madracius
GACCGTACTGTGCATCCAACGTTGTTTGAAGCGAAGAAAGCTCAGCAGTTCCACCAAATTACTCTACGCTCGACTGAGCCAGTTGTGATTAGAGTAGAAAGTGAGTACTTATTTACCTCACCAAGTGATGAGAAACTTAACTGGACCATCACTGAAGATGGTATCACGGTTGGACAAGGGTCAGCCGAGTTGGCTATTGCTCCAGAAGGGCACCTAGATATTCAGTTAGCAGAGGCATTGCCAGAAGCGAAGCTGGGTTGCGATTATCATCTAAATATTGAGATCGTGAAAACATCGGCAACGCCATGGTCTGATGTTGGCCACCTAGTGTCGGCTGAGCAAATTACGTTACCAGCGAAGTTTGGCCTAGCGCCAAAACTAAGCAACGACTCGGGCCTGCCAAATGTGGCTGTCAATGGTGACGCGCTGGTATTGACAGCGAGCGAACAAACCATGGCATTTGATAGCGCTACAGGTTACCTCACCTCGTGGTTGGTTGATGGGCAAGAGTCGCTGCTGCAAGCACCAAAAGATAACTTCTATCGTGCTCCTTTGGATAATGATATTGGCACCAGCGAATCTGACCGAGTCGATCCAACCACATGGTTAGCGCGCTGGGATGCAGCGGGTCTGCCATCACTGACGGCTGAATGCATTGGCTTTGAACACTTTTCACGAGGCAAATTCTACCAAGTGGAATCTCACTACGCGCATACGTTCGAAGGTCAATTGGTGTTCGAAACATTATGGACTTACCAAATTTTCAATGATGGTGAAGTCAATATTGATGTGAAGGTCAACGCCGCAAAAGGCTTGCCATCCTTACCTCGTGTGGGTATGGAGTTAGCGCTTGCTAACAATATCGATTCTGTGAGCTGGTATGGCCGTGGTCCTTTTGAGAACTACAGTGATAGAAAGCTAGCGGCACACGTAGGTCGTTATCAAGCGTCTATTGAAGAGATGCACACACCCTATATCTTCCCAACGGATTGTGGTTTACGTTCGGATGTTAAGCAGAGCCAAATCGGTGCACTTTCGATTAATGGTGAGCATCATCTGTCTGTTAGTCGTTACAGCACAGCAGTGATGAAAGCGGCGAAGCACACTAACGAGTTGGTCGACAGCGGTAAACTGTTCGTTCGTATCGATGGTTTCCATATGGGCGTCGGTGGTGATGATTCATGGACACCAAGTGTTCACGAAGAATTCAAATTGCTGGCAGAGCAATACCGTTATCAAGTGACACTGCGCATGACGGCGCAAGCATAACGTTTCATTACTCAAAAGATTGAATGTCGCTTGC
>ASHK01001112.1 GCA_000695745.1 Vibrio madracius
TATCTGTATTGAGATCAGGTAATTTACCACTAAATCGCCAGCTAAACCAATAATCACAAGCACTTATCGCGCAAATGGTTAAAAAGTGTGGCGACGGTCTGACCCTGCTTAAACCAGTTTGTACTTTCGCACTAAGCCTCTTAGCTGATCATAGCTCAAGCTTAGCAGCTTAGCAGCACCGCGTTGGTTGTATTGAGCTTGCTTAAGTGCTTCATTAATCAACTTTATATTTTGTTCATCTTGCCATGTTTTAAAATCGAGCGGGAAGGATAACGTACTTTCAGGTGACGTTTGCGAAGATGGAGGTGCTTGTTTTGAAGGTTGATCACTGTTGTCCGCTCTCATTGACGGCAGTGCGCCAAATTGACCTTCAAATGGATTGAAGATAAGTGACTCAATGGGGTGTTCACCAGATCCTTGTTGGTATACAGCACGCTCCACCACGTTTTTTAGTTCACGTACATTACCCGGCCACGGGTAGTCGAGCATACTCTGCCAAGCTTGTTCTGTGAATCCAACAAAGAACGGTAGACCCAACTCGCGACACATTTTTATCGCAAAGAACTCGGCCAACAGCGGAATATCTTCTGGACGATGACGCAGAGGCGGCAGATGGATCACATCAAATGCGAGTCTATCGAGGAGATCAGGGCGAAATTTTCCTTGTTCGGCAAGTTTTGGCAAATCTTCATTCGTAGCACAAACCAGTCGGACGTCAGCTTCCAACGCTTTAGCTCCGCCAACACGTTCGTACTGCCCGTATTCAATCACGCGAAGTAGCTTCTCTTGTACCGATAACGGAGTGGTAGCAAGCTCATCCAAAAATAGGGTGCCGTTTTCTGCTCGCTCAAAACGTCCTTGGTGACGACCTTTTGCGCCGGTAAAGGCACCAGATTCATGCCCAAAAAGTTCAGAGTCGATTAGCCCTTCGCTTAAGGTTGAACAGTTTAGAGAAACCAAAGGCTGATCCCAGCGTTTGGACAGATAGTGTAACCGTTGTGCAATCAACTCTTTACCAGTACCACGTTCACCGATGACTAGTACGGGGCGGTCAATAGGTGCGAGCCGAGAGACTTTATCGAGTACAGCGAGAAAAGTAGGAAGATTCGCCAATTAAGTTTTGCGCCATAGTGGGTCCTCGTGGTTGGTAAAAATCACCAATAGTTGGCTAGGATCATCATAGCATGTAGGTTTAATTTCGCGAGTATAATGTCTAGGTTATTGAATATTAAAAACTTAAATATTTGGCACGGTAATTGGATTAGCTAAAGCAACGATTCAGAGTTCATTGGCGAACTCATCCAATTAGGAGAAGTAGTATGGGTATTTTTTCTCGTTTTGCAGATATTGTAAATTCAAACGTGAGCGCTTTACTTGATAAAGCAGAAGATCCAGAGAAAATGATCCGTCTGATCATTCAAGAAATGGAAGATACACTGGTTGAAGTTCGTACTAACTCAGCGAAAGCGATTGCCGAMAAAAAAGAGTTAGCTCGCAAAGTGAAGGCGATTGAAGAGCAAATTATTGAATGGCAGCAAAAAGCGACCCTCGCATTAACCAAACAGCGTGAAGATTTGGCGCGTGCAGCACTGATTGAAAAGCAGAAGCTTGAAAATGTAGTGAAAGGACTGCACGATGAGCAAACGTTGGTGGAAGAAACCATCGATAAGCTCACCAACGAAATTGCCAAATTAGAAGCCAAAATTACCGAGACACGTGCCAAACAGCAGGCACTCATCATTCGTTCGCAAGCGGCAAGTAATCGTCGTGATGTGCAAAAGCACTTGCATACCAGCCGCACGCACGAGGCAATGGCGAAGTTTGAACAATACTCTCGCAAGATTGATGAACTAGAAGCGGAAGCGGATCTGTATTCGAAAACAGGTAACGCGAAATCTTTAGATCAAGAGTTTGCTGAGCTACAAGCACAAGACGAAATTGATAAAGAGCTCGCTAAGCTTAAAGAGCAGATGAATAACGAAAAATAATGCGGATTAGGAGAAAAGTATGTCGTCATTTTTAATTGCGGGTCCATTAATTGTTTTTTTGATTTTTGTTGCACCGCTGTGGCTTTTTCTCCACTACCGCAGCAAGCGTAAATCAGAAAGTGGCTTATCACAGCAAGATTTCCAAAAGCTGCAATCGCTATCTCAACGTGCGGAAAAAATGCAGCTCCGAGTGGATAATCTAGAACGAATTCTGGACGCGGAATCGCCAAACTGGAGACAAACTTATGACTCATAGAGAGCTGTATAAAGATCCGGTCAACGGCAAGCTGACAGGGGTATGTGCAGGTTTAGCCAATTACTTCGGTGTTGAGGTGTGGCTGATACGAATTCTCGTCATTTCGGCAGCG
>ASHK01001113.1 GCA_000695745.1 Vibrio madracius
TTTTCGTCCTTTACGTCAACACTAAATTGCAAAAAAAAATATCGTTTGGTGCTTTTCTATACTTAGCGTTCTGTTTTTATTCATTTGGTGCTTAAAAACAAGCCCTAGCAATCGTTCTGCTCCGTGCTTGAACATAGATAAACAAGGCGCATTAACTTTCCACGCACCAAATAAGTTAAGGTTTTGTCGCTTTATACAGAGAGATAGTCATTGACTACTGAACCTCAAAGCGAGCAACTTTATGGCGCAGTTCCAACGACAGTTGATTTAATGTGTGAGTCCCTTGCTCAGTTTCTTCTACCGCAGAACGAAGTTTACTGCCACTTTGCTCGATCATATTAACTCGTTGAGCGATATCGTCACTCACCGCTGTTTGTTCTGCCGCAGCTGTCGCTATCTGCTGACTCTTTTCTGTAATAGCCTCTAAGCGTGCTACTACCTCTTGCAAAGATGCTGATGCGGTTTGTGATTCACTAACCGTCGCTTCACTTGTCTGAGCACAAAGATTGATACTCTGAATAGCATGTTGTGAGCCTGATTGAAGATTACCAATCATCTCTTGAATTTCTTTAGTGCTTTGTTGAGTTCGGCCAGCAAGATTTCTGACTTCATCAGCAACAACGGCAAAACCTCTTCCTTGCTCGCCTGCTCTAGCAGCTTCAATAGCAGCATTCAAAGCCAATAGATTAGTTTGCTCTGCAATATCACCTATTACATCCAGTATCCGAGCAATATTATTGACATCAGAGTCAAGCTCAGAAACAGCGCTCCTAGCGCCTTCTAATTGTGCGGCAAGCCCTTCAATATTTGATACGGTAGCTTGTATCAACTCACTAACGTGCTGGCTCTGTTGATCAGCCTCATTTGTACTATTTGCTGCATCCGTAGCAGATTGAGCTACATGAGACGCAGAAGAGGCCATTTCAGTCATTGCGGAAGCAATCATTTCCTTACTCTGTTGCTGCGTAGAAGTGAGTGTTGATATCGTCGCAGAGCGGTTATTAGCATCACTAACCTGAACTGCTATAGAGGCTGTTACTTTTTCAATGCTAGACAAGAGTGACGCTAAAGAAAGACTCATCTGTTGCACTGAATGATAGATACTTCCCTCCGTCGCTGTTCATTCAAACTTAGTTGTCAGCTTTCCTTTTGCAACACTTTGTACCGCAAGTAATACTTCTTGCGGCTCACCACCAAGAATAGCGGAAATGCGCTTTAGTGATAACAATAGCAAAGTAACGATAGTGACGATGAGGATCAAACATAAAGCAAGCTGCCATTTAGCTGTTGACCAAAAGCGCGCATTAACCTCATTAAAGCCGATTCCTGTACCTACAACCCAATTCCAATGTGGAGTTCTCTCAGCGATCGAGAGCTTATCTTCTACATCACCGCTTGGAAGTGTTTGTGTCCAGCTATATTCAATGATTTTTCCCGTTGTATTACCAAGTTTGGAAAGGATTATGTCAGCAACACTCTTACCCATGCTATCTCTGAAATCATGAAAACTCGTACCATGGAGCTGAGGATCAAGAGGAGCTGCAATAAATGTCATACTCTTATCAGCTACATAAACATATTCGTTATCTTTGTAGATATTATTGCGAAGTATTCTTATGGCGATAGCTTTAGCGTCTTGTTCGGTTAGCTTTCCTTCTAGTGCAAGGTTTTCCAATTGAATAATGGTGGAGTAAGTACTAGTGAATAGCTCGGTCACTCGAGCTTTATTATCAGCATCGCTTGCAATTCGAAGCGACCATAAGCCTGTTACAGCCACTATAACAACGGT
>ASHK01001114.1 GCA_000695745.1 Vibrio madracius
CGGGTATGGTTTTCACGAGCGGCATCAAAATAAGCAAACACCGGAATTTCTACAGGATCTTGTGCCTGTTCATCGCGAATCTGTCTTACCAGCTTTTCAGGTACGTTGAACTTCATCTCCAACGTATTTAGGTTCTGGAACGTGAAAACAACTTGTTTTGCCTCGACGTTCTCAAAGTTTTGAATATCTCGTTGTGCCACAAAACCATCAAAAGGTGCTAAAAGTTTGGTATAGCCAAGTTCTGTGTTTGCTTTGTCGTACGCTGCTTTTGCTCTCGTCAAGTTCGCACGTAGCTGCTCGAAGTCTTTCTTAGAAATAAAATTATCTTTAATTAACTCTTGAGCACGTTTAAAGTCAGCTTGCGTACGTTGCAACGTCGCACGAGTATCACGAACTGCGAGTTTAAAACTCGTATCATCCAGTGTCGCAAGCACTGTGCCTTTCTTCACATTGTCGCCTTCCTTCACTGGAATGCTATCTACCTTACCTGCCACACGAAATGCCATGTCCGCACGATTCGATGCAAGAACTCTTGCAGGGAATTCACGAATCATACTTTGGTTTTCTAAACCTATGACCATCGTTTTAACAGGACGAACAACAGGCGCTTCTGCCTTTTGCTCAGTTTCAGGACTGCATCCCGATAAAGCAACACCGATTACCGTTGCCAAAGTTAGCGCACGTAAATGAGTTTTCATAACAACCACCCAACAAAAAAATTTATAAAAACCAAGACAATAATAGGTCTAAGAAATCAATTACACGTTATTGGTACAAGTTACAGTAAGCGTAGCAAAAAGCAACAAACCACAAACAAAAACACAACCATGAAAAAATTTGCTCTCGTCCGCATAACTTTCCCAGCCTAGGCATAGCAGTATCTAAGACCCTAAATTCACAACGAGTTCATTCTTTTTTCGGTTTTTTTCTCTTTGATTGAAACGGCAAATAAGTATCCCATACTGATACATATGATCAATATCACATATACATTGTATGAACAGAATTCTCATTAGGTGGGTATCCTCTCTATTCGCTATTCTAATACTTGGCGCATACTTGCTTTTGAATTTTGACTCGCCCCTGACACTCAAGCAACTAGAGCACAAGGAGCATCATTCTCTGGCCCACAAACAAGAAAATTCCGTCATTCATCTTATTGAACCAATCGCGCCAGCCAAATTTGAAGGAAATGATAAAAACAAGGCAAAGTTGGGTCTTCAATTGTTCCTTGATCCCAATCTCTCTTCCAACCAACAAGTTAGTTGCGAGTCATGTCACCATATTTTTGACAATGGCGCAGAAAACATCCGGGTTTCACGAGGTGTCAATGGAAACGGTGTTAGGAATTCTCCTACAGTTTTCAATATTACCTATAACACTCGTTTTTTTGGGATGGACGTGCTTCTAGCTTAGAAGCCCAGATGGATGGACCTGTCCACAATCCTCTCGAAATGAATACCAATTGGAGCAACATCACTGACTATGTGCAATCGGTGCAACGTTATCGATCACAATTTAATGATTACTTCGGGGGCGTCATTACCGACCGAACTATTAAAGAGGCACTTGTCGCATTTATGAGTGCCCTTAACACACCAGATTCGCCTTTGACCTATATCTCCAAGGACAAACTGATGCTTTGCGGCCTATTGCTCAGCAAGGTTGGGAAAAGTTCCAATCTTTGGGTTGTGTAGTCTGTCACCAAGGAACCAATATCGGCGGAAATCTTTTTCAGAAATTCGGTAATGTTAGCAACACGACATCTCAGGAAAGAGACCTAGGTCGTTACAACGTCACAGGAATAAATTCAGATAAAGGCGTGTTTCGTGTTCCCAGTCTTCGAAATGTCGGGAAAACCGCACCTTACTTCCACGATGGAAGAGCAGCAACATTGGAAGAAGCCATCGTTACCATGGCTAAAGTCCAACTCGGGCGAGATATAGACGCCACCACGACGCTTGAGATTAGCGCCTTCCTTCATGCACTTTCAGCCCCACCTCCCCCCGCTCTTAACGGAGTTAACTGAATGAAAAAGAAACGACTTAATCGAGCTCGTGTCGAATTCCTTTACATGTTAGGAACATTAATTGCTGCTTGCTGGTTAGTCATTAGTGCTGTTAACGGCTATGTCAGTGATGCGTACCAAAAGTCGTACCTTTCATTGTCTCAAAATGTGACTCATAACTTAGAGGAGATCTACGCATTTGAATACAGTGACAATAGTACTTACGACCAGTTTTCAAATGAGTTAGTGACGATCGAGCTATTATCAGATCAACTCTATGCCAATATTCGCCAAAATCACAACGCTTACCTGAAGGCATTAAATCCAATTCCAGAAGACGCTGTAGTGTCAGCAAAAATGATTCGAGATGCCATGTTGTTATTTACTCAGCGTTTGGAAAGGCTGCTCAGTGCAAAAGTGTCATTAGAATATTCCAGTAAGACCATTCAAGCCTTGAAAGAGAAACTCTGGATTGATGCTCAATCCAATGCAGAGAGACTCTTTATCTATCAATACCTTGATGCGAGGTTGAAATTAAATGACCTTCCCAAAGCGCTTATCGATAGCAGAAACGTGCAAGCCTTGGATAATTACATCAAACTCAATCAACGCGTGATTAGTGACATTAGCAAGGAAAAAAAAACACTGATTGAAAGTGAAATTCATAGCTTATTGAACGAAACCAACGATTATTGGTTACATCGCTCCTCGGATACTAAGGTTCAAATTGCCTTATCGTCGATTTCGCTTTTTTTCTGTCTCGGCGCGTATTTATATTGGCGCCAATGGGTTCAACAGCACATTGAGGCGAAACTTAATAAAGAGCTGCTTAACAAAGAAAAAGAACGGTCACAATTGGCGATGGTTGTTGAGCATGCTAGTGATGCCATAGTCATTACTGATAAGAATGGTTTAACCACGTGGGTAAACAGTGCGTTTGAAAAGCTATCGGGTTACCAGTTAGATGAGGCCATGGGCAAAAAACCAGGGAACCTATTACAAGGTATCGATACTT
>ASHK01001115.1 GCA_000695745.1 Vibrio madracius
AAAATTCCAGCAGCTGGAGAGTTGGGAGCAAACGTTATTGTTATCATCGATCCAACGTATCTCGTTGATGATGAATGCTGATGATATCGATGCGTCTCCGGTACTTCAACTCGACAGTAGTATCTCTAAAAACTAGCCCGCATACCCTCATTTTAAAGGGGAGTGAAACGCAATATGAACGGCGAAATCCCTCCCTTTAGTCACGCAATCTGCCAATTTAATTTGAACTCTAATTGTTAATTATGTCTCCAAAAGGTGGCACGAATAGCTCGTGCTACCTAACATTATGTGAAATTCGGCTTATAATTTGGTAAAATAGGCGGTTTGCATGGTAGATGTCGTTCTAGGCCATGCTTTTTGCTAACCTTTAGCATCTATGGTGCTGGCCTGAAATGCTTTGAGTTAAAAGGATTGAGTCGTAGAGAGGATTAATGACAAAGGGTATTGATAAGTACAGTATTGATAGTACTGACTACACCATTGGACAAGATAATGTCCAAAAGTGGGGGTTTGATGTTCATAACCCCGTATTCGGAATTAGTGCAGGATTTATTGCACTGTTATTGGTATTAACCGTTGTGGTAGACCCTGACACCGCAAAGTCCGCTTTGGATGGGATTAAGTGGTCAATCATCAATAAGTTTGACTGGCTATTTATGTGGTCAGGCAACATTTTCGTCGTGTTCTGTTTAGCGCTGGTGGTTTCTCCTTTCGGTAAAATCCGTCTAGGTGGTACCGATGCGGTGGCTGATTATTCCTTTATATCGTGGCTCGCAATGCTGTTTGCTGCGGGCATGGGTATTGGTCTGATGTTCTGGAGTGTGGCAGAACCTGTTGCTTACTTCACCGGATGGTTTGAAACACCGCTAGGCGTAGAAGCCAATACTGCGAGAGCAAAAGAACTTGCAATGGGTGCGACCATGTTCCACTGGGGTTTACACCCTTGGGCTATTTATGGTGTGGTTGCATTGTCTCTTGCTTTCTTTGCTTACAACAAAGGTTTGCCTTTGTCGATGCGCTCGATTTTCTATCCTATTTTAGGAGACAGAGCGTGGGGTTGGGCTGGTCACATTGTTGATATTTTAGCTGTGCTGGCAACCCTATTTGGTTTAGCAACATCACTCGGTTTGGGTGCTCAACAAGCGGCAAGCGGTATTCATCATGTATTCGGTGTTGAATCGGGCATGACACTGCAAATTGTTGTGATTGCCGTGGTCACCTTACTGGCCGTTGTTTCGGTGCTGCGTGGTATTGATGGCGGCGTTAAGGTTATTAGTAACATCAACATGATCATTGCATTCTTGCTGTTGATCCTTGTGGCTATCATTGGTTATGCGGTTACTTTTGCCGCTATTCCAGAGACGCTAATGGCGTATATCAAAAACATTATTCCATTGAGTAATCCACATGGTCGTGAAGATGAAGCATGGATGCACGGCTGGACGGTATTCTACTGGGCGTGGTGGATTTCTTGGTCCCCATTTGTCGGTATGTTTATTGCTCGTGTGTCTAAGGGCCGTACGGTTCGTCAGTTCATTACTGCGGTCTTGATTGTTCCAACTGCAGTGACGGTAGTGTGGATGTCGGTGTTTGGTGGCATGGCCATTGATCAGGTGGTAAATCAAGTTGGTTCGCTAGGCACAAATGGGCTAGGTGATGTGCCATTAGCCATGTTTGAAATGTTTGATGAATTGCCGATGGGCACCATGCTCTCTATCGTTGCTGTAGTATTGGTTTTGGTTTTCTTTATTTACATCGTCGGACTCTGGCTCGTTAGTTATCGATAGTATTACAGCGGGCGGTAAAGTCGATGCACCCGTTATCCAGCGCGTATTTTGGGCGTTTATGGAAGGTGCTATTGCGGTTGCCTTTGCGTTTGGATTGGTGGTAATGAGGCCATTGCCGCGTTACAGGCCGGAGCGATTTCGTCAGCATTGCCGTTTACGGTGATATTGCTGATGATGTGCGTCAGTTTGTTACTAGGGATGAGAACAGAAAAATACTAGTAGCGATGAGAACGAATCGGAAAAGAGCGGCTAATTAGCCGCTCTTTTTTTGTTTATGCCTAGGCAAGTAACCTACGACGCGCGCTTGGATGAAGTTATTCAAATCGAGCCCTAAAGAAATTACTTAATCAGCCGATTATAGTGTGATTGATTAATTTCCCAGCATAATGCAAATTAAACCAGAATTTGCAACGTTGGCGATGGTCAATGGAATGTCACTAGAAAGTGCTTGTAAGTCAATATATTGGCGCTCGATTTTGCTGCTAAATATGTATATTATTCGCACGCCACTTAGTGGTTAACAATAAAAATAACAATCGCAATCCGTTAAAGACAGAATAATAAACTATGAACTTATCATTAAGACAAAAGCTTATTGCCGCGACATTAAGTGCAGTGGTGCTAATGGCGGCCGCGTTGACCATTCTTGCTGCTAATCAATTATCTTCACAAACCAATGCAGCGATCAGTGCCAGAGCAAATAACATCTCATTTGCAGCGGTAGAAGGGATTAATAACTGGGTGGATATTCGGAAAATATCGCCTCTGCATTTAACGGCTTTGCTGAGCAACAAGACAAGGTTCCTTATTTGCAACAAGCCCGAATAGCGGGTGGTTTTGATGACATTTTCTTTGGAACACCAAAAGGTGAGATGTACCGCTCTCACCCAGAGCGCAACCGCGCAGACTATGATCCGCGCACGCGTGTTTGGTATCAGGATGCACAAGCCGCAAACAAACAAATCATCACAGAAGCTTATCGAGATGCGATTACTAATGCGTTATTGGTGACGATTGCAGAGCCAGTCAAGCAACATGGCGAGCTGTTAGGCGTTGTTGGTGCGGATGTTCTTATTGACCAATTAGTGAAGGATGTGATCAGCTTAAACGTTGGTCATAATGCCACAGCGATGCTGATTGATATGACCAATGGTACGTTCTTAGCGCATCCAAATTCTGGGCTACTTCTAAAGCCTGTCTCAGCATTCAGTCCGAGTCTGAATCTTCAAACGATTCAACAAAAAGCCATGGGCAGCTCAATGCTAGAATTAGCGGTAAACGGTACCGATAAGTTGATGTTTTTCTCGAATGTGCCAGGTACCAATTGGGTCTTTGCTATTGAGCTTGATAAGGCGACGGAATTAGCAGGACATAAAACCGCGTTAACACAGCTAGTAATAACGTCTCTAGTTATCGTTTTACTAGTCGGCATAGTGGCATCTTGGCTAATGAGCTTTTTTAGTTTAATGACCTTACACGAGTGTCTAAAGCGCTAAAAGAGATTGCTTCGGGTGAGGGAGACCTTACTCAACGACTAGAACCTCGTAGCAAGGATGAGGTTGGGCAGTTGGCACGTAATTTCAACACCTTTGTTAGTTACATGCATGAAACCGTTATGCATTTAAAAGATGTCTCTTTGGCACTCTCTGAGCAAGCGAAAGATACTGCGACTCATGCTCGTGTCCGCAGCCAGCGAATCCAGACTCAACAAGACGAAATAAACATGGTGGCAACGGCCATTAATGAGATGGCTGCAGCGACTCAAGAAATCGCTAGTAACGCTGATATGACAGCGTCCAATTCGTCGGAGGCGGTTGGTGCAAGCAATCATGGTGCTGGACAAGTGTCACAGACTCAAGGCTCTATACAAAACCTTGCCGCAGAGGTTGAAGTGGCGACTGGTGTGATTCAAGAGCTTGAAACTCACGGTAACAGTATCAATGCGATTCTCTCGACTATCCAAGACATCGCTGAGCAGACCAATTTACTAGCGCTCAATGCAGCCATTGAAGCAGCTCGTGCGGGTGAACAAGGTCGCGGCTTTGCGGTGGTTGCTGATGAAGTTCGTGTACTTAGTCAACGTACTCATGCTTCAACCCAAGAGATACAAAGCACGATAGAGACGCTACAAGCCACAACAGCAAAAGCGGTTGGTATTATGAACGACAGCAGAAAACTGGCGGATACCAGTGTTGATGATGCTAATTGTGCTGCTGCAAGCCTAACGCAAATTCACGCAGCAGTAGAGCAAATTAGCGATATGGCGGCACAGATTGCAACGGCGGCAGAAGAGCAAGCATCGGTGACATCTGAAATCACGCGCAATACGCAAGGCATTCGTGATGTATCGGACGAGCTGGCAGATGAGGCAGAAGAGGCGGCACAACAAGCTGTGGAACTGTCTAATCTCTCTCAAAAACTTGAACAAGAGATTGGTCGATTTAAGATCTAGGCTCTACATTTCAGCTCTGGCGAGAAACGCCAGAGCTGAAACCTTATAACCAAAGCTCTTTAATGGTATGTTTACCTTCGAAATGATACGCAAGCTGCGCTTGCAATAGCTCTGCGGTGGCAATTGCGTCCGTCAAGGCATGATGGGGTGGATAGTCCGGCAAGCCATAACGGCGACGGCTTTGACCAAGGCGGACTGATTCAGCTCGTTTCCCTTTGAGTTTATTGATAAGGCCTCCGGTAAGGCGAGCTTGATAATCCGATTCAATTTGCATCGTGTCGACCACAGGAAATTCGATGCCTTCACCAATCATTCGTTTGAGGGCACTGTTTAGAAACCCTCTCTCTATTGGCCGATAGTGGACGACGATAACCTTCCCAGCTAAAGCACTCAACACATCACTGAGCACTTCATCGAGTGTCGGGGCGTCGAGGATATCATTGTGCGTGATGCCATGAATCACGACAGACTCTTCTTCCAGTTTTGCTTTGGGCTAATCGTCCAGTGCGCCGCTTGGTTTAATCGAATTCGAGCCGAGTTAAATGGCACTAAGCCAATGGATAAGATCCCATCTTTATCCGGATTTAACCCCGTCGTTTCAAAGTCCAGCGCCACAAACTCAATCTCTTTCAATGGTGTCGTTGCGCTGGGTAACCCCGCTGAATAAAAGTCGCGAAGCCGTTGATCGGTTACTCTCTGTGCCAAAGTCGCAAACTTGTTTTCCCATTGAATGGATGGAACTTGAAGCAGTTTCTTAATCATTTGAACCTACTTTAATGCGTTGTTAGCTTGGTAACGAAATTTAAGGAAATTTTGACCATTGCTTAATATCTGGAAGGCGTCTTTTAAGTTACGACGTTCAAAATCAGACAGGTTTTCTGGTTCAATATTGTTATCTGGTTCAATACCTTGTTCGACGTCTATCGCTTGGTGGCGGATACGCACCATGGATATAAACTCAAGAGCATCTTTGAGATCGCGCGCTCGTCCTTTGGGAAGAATTCCCGCTTCGTGGATATCGTCCAACCGCTCAAAAGAGTTAGTGGAGCGAGAGCCAACGGCCAGTGCATGGACTCGAATCAAATCGACCAGAGGAGCAGTACCGCGCCGCTTTAAGTTTATCGAGTTATTGTGTTGACCATCTTTTTCCATCACGAAGTCTTTAAAGAAGCCAAGCGGCGGTTTTCTATTTAGTGCATTACGTGCTAAACAGGCTAGGAATCGGTTATTACGACGTGCTCTTCTGACGATGAAGCTATTAAGTTGCTCAGCCACTTCAGTTTGCCATAGACACCATCAAGGTCGAAGAAAATGGAGGCATTAAGCAGCGCCTTAGGATTCGGATCATCAATCCAATCTGAAAAACACGCTTCCCATTCTTTGCGTGTCATTCGCCATTCTGGATTGGTAGCCATAATGTCACCTGTACAGTAGGTGTAACCGCAATCAGCTAAAGCATCGCAAATGAATTTCGCAAAGTTCTCGAAGTATTGGCCATGTTTCTTTTCGTCATAGCTGTCATCAAGAATGATGGCGTTATCTTGATCCGTTACCACAAGCTGTTCATCTCGTCCCATAGAGCCAAGTGCTAAGAAGCAGTAGGGGATAGGAGCGCTGCCCAGTTCTTCTTCGGCAAGTTCGATAATACGTTGCTTAAAACTTCTGCCAATGACGGACATCGCAGTGCCAACATGTGAGCGTTGGCATCTTCGTTAACAAGACGCACAAAGCTGTCACCGACTTGTTCTGAGAGCGACTTAAGGTCTTCTACCGATTGCTGTTGGAAAATACTGCTGACCAAGAGTAGTGAGTTTTGAGACTCGTAGCGCACGATATCTGTAGTTTCAATGATGCCAATGGGTTTCTTGTTTTTAGAACCGGAAGGTGATGCACGTTATAACGAAGCATGGTTAGCATCGCTTCGTAAACATAAGCATTGTGATCGAGAGAAATGACATCAGTAGACATGACGCTTCCCACTTCATCTTGTGGGTCGAGGTTTTCTGCCAGAACACGAGTACATAAATCTCTATCGGTAATAATGCCCAATACTGGCGACGTGTCGTCTTCATCGTTCTCAACAACTTCGGGGTCAATAATAAGAAGAGAGGAGACCTGTTCGTCAGCCATCAACCGAGCGGCACTTTGAATGGTGTTTGAACGTTCATCGTCGGGCATCTCGAGTAAGTAAGGTTCTCACCTTGGAAGTAGTCAGGTCATTTTCGTTAGTGTTGTTTGAAACAGCTTGGCGTAAACGAACGGTATCTTCTACTTCAACAAAGTCTGCGAATGAATCGAAACCGTCGTAGAGCTCTTGGAAAATCTTAGCCGATAAGCAGTAAACGAGCGTGTCCTCGACAGCTTTGGCGGGAAAACGGACTTTGTTGTTGGTTAACAGCCCCATTTGACCAAAGAGATCACCTTCATCTAAGCGGTTGTAGAGTTCACCCTTACGACGATAGATTTCCACCACGCCGCTACGAACCATGTAAAGATCGTGAATGTCGTCACCAAAATGAATGATGGGGGTGTCTTGTCGGTAATAGGCGATTTCCATATGTTGAGAGACATACAGTACTGTCTCTTCCGGAAGCTCGTCAAAAGGGGGATGGGAGGCTAGGAAGTTTTGAATTTCCAAGATTTCTGCGTCCATGTGAGGCCTTTGCTGTCTATCAATGTTTTAATACTACACGCAGATACAAAAAAGGTCAGCCGAAGCTGACCTATTATTTCGAATTGTTTAACGCTAACGCGTTGATTCTACACAGTAGAGTTTAAAGAACCGCGGCGATACCTTTACACAGTGGGCCCCATATT
>ASHK01001116.1 GCA_000695745.1 Vibrio madracius
ACACGAAAAAACAAACTATACCGTCATCCTCACGAAAGTGAGGACCTTTGTCAGCGAGTATTGCGTTCAAATAATGTAAGTCACTCGCCGCACAAGATCCCCCTTTTTCAAGGGGATGATGAGAGTGCTACTTCGAATGTAGCGCACAATTAAAATCTAAGTAACAGTAGCTAATAGGATCATTTGTGATCTAGAATCTAAATGTAATAGCCTGTATACTTTCTCGTCATCAAAAATTTAGTTAACTATTGGAGTTCTTATGGCACGCGTAACTGTTCAAGACGCTGTTGAAAAAGTTGGTAACCGTTTCGACCTAGTTCTTATTTCGGCTCGCCGCGCACGTCAGATGCAAATCGGTGGTAAAGATGCACTAGTGCCAGAAGAAAATGATAAGCCAACGGTTATCGCACTGCGCGAAATCGAAGAAGGCTTGATCACTAAAGAAGTACTAGATGCACGTGAGCGTCAAGAGCAGCAAGAGCAAGAAGCTGCAGAACTAGCGGCAGTAAGCAGCATTGCTCACAACCGTTAATTCCTAGTACCTAATCAGAGTTCCATCGACTTTCGGGCCTAAAATTTGTACCTATTCGATAGCCTTAAAGACGTTGCCCAAGAATACCTAACAGAGCCTCAAGTAGAGGCTCTGCGTCAATCTTATGTGGTAGCAAGAGATGCCCATGAAGGGCAGACCCGCTCTAGCGGTGAACCATACATCATCCACCCTGTTGCTGTAGCTCGTATCCTCGCAGAAATGCGTCTGGATATTGAAACACTACAAGCTGCACTGCTGCATGATGTTATTGAAGATACGGAAGTCACCAAAGAAGAGCTTGAAGAACAATTTGGTACATCCGTGGCGGAACTCGTCGACGGCGTATCGAAGCTCGATAAACTTAAATTCCGCGATCGTAAAGAAGCCCAAGCCGAGAACTTCCGTAAAATGGTTCTCGCCATGGTGCAGGACATCCGCGTCATTCTTATCAAGCTTAGTGACCGTACCCACAATATGCGTACGCTTGGGGCTCTTCGCCCAGACAAAAAGCGTCGTATCGCTCGTGAAACCTTAGAAATCTATGCGCCACTTGCGCACCGATTGGGTATTCACAACATCAAAACAGAGCTTGAAGAGCTCGGCTTTGAAGCGCTTTACCCAAACCGTTATCGCGTACTAAAAGAAGTCGTGAAATCGGCACGTGGTAATCGTAAAGAGATGATTCA
>ASHK01001117.1 GCA_000695745.1 Vibrio madracius
GTGGTAGCTTTTTCCGCTTTCTGGATTGAACTTCAGCCTGATCAACCTCAAATATTATCAGTGACGATGGCAAATTCAGTCTTTGAGCACGCGAATCATAACCTGCGCCTAGAATCACGTACTGCTCAACTCCATTTGCAGCCATTCTTTCTACTAAGTCATCAATGTAGCGGGTTCGAGAAATTAGATGTTGATGGAATCCGGGAGAAAACTTGGCGGTTATGCCTACACTAAGCTTGTGCCCCATAAGTTTAATTAAGCTTGCTCCTATGACAAATCTTTCAGCGTAGGGGTCATTGATGATGCGCTCTTCTGGTTTGGCAAGAGTTTCAATCATACGTTGCTTAGCAACGCCTTGTGCAGTCGCATCTTTACTCAAGAAAAAATCACTCATAAACACCACGTTAGAGAACAAATATTAGCTATCAACTACTCATTCTAACGTAAATGCAGCTTATAGTGTTTGGATGAAGTCAATCCTTGTTGTCTAATCTTGTCCCTTAAAGATATGTCGCTTGGTATCTTAGTAGAACCTCATTGTCTAACACAACGTCTGTGGACCAAATGAAATTTGCTCTAGAACTACTGAATTTCTCGATGAAATGCCTATAATATTTTTTAATTAAATCAATTACCTATTCGCTGTGTAAATCGATTTCCTACTTAAAACCTAATCGGATCATCTCTTGTTCTAGTTTTTCTAATGTGTGATGAGTAATCGGTTCTTTCCAAGGATAACTATTAGTCATGCGAATCGTAGCCTTTAACAAAGGGTGCTCCAATGTTAACGGGACATTGACGTTTGTCTCGGCTTGATTGATATGGGTATCGTGTGGGTAGTTTAGGATCTGCGGATAACCAATATTTACAGCCCATTGAAGAAAGATAAATTCCTCGATAAGCGCTTCTTTTTCATCAGGCTTACACATTAGCTCGTCATTGTTTACTGCCTCTTCTAGAGCGCTTTTAAACCTATTCCTAATTTCCATTGAAAGCAACAGAAAGCTTAGAGAGCCACTTTTCTGAAGCTTTAGCAAGAAGGTCTTTACTATTCAACATAGTCAATAACTGATGGCTAAAAGGGTACTTATACATTACTTCTTGGGGAATAAGATTAAGTACGACGATCTTCGCGGGCAAGGGATAAGGTAATGCCAGTACCTCTCCAATAATCCGAGAGGCTTGTTGGTCAAGGCGGACCGAAAGTGCAACCAGTACATCTTCCTTCGATTGAATATGTTTGTAAACAGAACCCATTGATAGACCTGCGTTCTTAGCAATTGAGGACATCTTAAAGTCAATCAATGAACTTTCTAGGATGCTTTGAGCTGCAGCATCAAGAATGAGTTGCTCTTGTTCTTCGAAT
>ASHK01001118.1 GCA_000695745.1 Vibrio madracius
TTGTTGATTCCGTAAACTACAATTAGAATGATAAATTATAATGAATAAAAGATTCTTTCTAACCTACATCATGTAAGAAAGTTCTCACTCAGCACAGGTGAGAAACTTCGCTCATGAAGTGATATTTGAAAACTGATAGCATTCTTTGAACATTCTGGTCACTCCCTCTGAAACCTACGGCTATATAGCCAGTCAAGAGGAAAATATCGCTTGGGACTGACTCAAAAAATATGAAATCAATCGAGGGTGTAATGAGATTCCAACAGCTTTTACTTTTAAGCTTTACTTCAATACTTTTGCTGTTGATAGCGCTTTCTAGCGTCGCGCTGTACAGTCAGTCGTCTATGACTTTAGGGATGAAAAATATTTCTAATACCGCTAGCTACAGTCGATTTATCAACGAAGCTAATGAAAGTAGACTTAAATTCCGCATTTATAGGGATATAGCCTATGTTGATGAGTTTAAAAGCACTATGGAAAGTCTAGCTAAGAAAGTGCAGTTGGATGTCACATTTATCAATGAGGAAGAGAAAGAGTTCGTACAACTTGTCGATAATTACAAACGAGACTTCTTTGATTATTCAAAAACGGAACTAGCCATATTTTCTGTGCTTGAGGACAAAAACATAGCTGTTGCCCAAGAGATAGAATCAACGTTAGAAACGATTAATAGCGATTTGATTGGTTTGGATAAGCAAAAACTAAATAATTTGAAACTTCAGTTTTCTGATGTACGAACTCAAGTGAAGAATTACTTGATTCGAGGAGATATCAAGTACCTTGAAACGGCGACGCACCTTGACAACCAAATTCTATCAAAGTTGCCTAGTTTACTCGCTGAAAATTCGATGTTTAGTGTTACTTCTGTCATTACGCTGATTGAAAAGTATAACAGACACATTGAGGTTGCACAGGCCCTTCATAAACGGTCACAAGTCGAATTCCAAAATTTGTCTACAAGTGTAGCAGCACTAGAACAGTTTTTTCATCAACAGAGAATTGACATACTGGCGCAATCCAATGACTCGGCGAAGAGGTCTAAATGGCTAATGTATCTTTTGGCGTCACTATCGGGTGTTTTGACGATAGTCATCGGCTTATCAATTACGACCAAAATTGTATCTAGTACAAATAATATAGTGCATCTGGCTAGAAAAGCGGAGTCTGGCTTCATTAACACATCATTTGAATCTAGAGAAAAGAATGAAATAGCATCACTGTCTAACGGACTCGAGTCCTTTATGATTACGCTCAGGAACATACTTAGTACTTTGATTTCTTCTTCTGATAGCGTCAGCACAGCAGCTGAAGAGTTGACAGTAGTCATGAATAGTACTGCATCCAATACGCGCAAGGAGCTTTTGCGAATGGATGAAATTTCATCGTCCATTAATGAGCTGACAGCAAATTCAAAAGAGATGACTTCGAATACTTCTATAGCTCAAAAGGAAGCTCAGCTAACCATAAGCAACGTGGCGCTAGGAAAAGAAAAAGTTGATACGTCTGTAGAGATACTTGATCAAATAAATGAGTCTTTCTCGGAGACGGCAAAGGTTATTGATGAATTGAGAGAGGCATCTAACAATATTGGAGAAGTGACAGCTGTTATCAGTGTGATCTCTGAGCGTACAAATCTACTTGCGTTAAACGCAGCGATAGAAGCGGCTCGGGCTGGTGAACACGGTAGAGGATTTTCAGTAGTTGCGAAGAAGTACGTAATCTTGCGGCAAAGACACAAGAGTCGACGGTTCACATTCAAGACATAATTACCAAGCTACAAGATAAATCCCTCAACGCTAGTAAGAATATAGAAAACAACCTTGTCCTTTTCGAAGAGTCTAGCGTTGCTTCTGAAGAATTATATAAGGCGTTTGATTATATCATCGATTCAGTGAAGAAAATGTCGGATATAAACGACCTGATCGCAACATCAAGTCAAGAACAACTTTCGGTAACGGAAGATATAGCTAGGAGTACTAATGAAACTCTAATGTTAGTACACGACAATGCGCAAGCGGTTGAAGATTCAAAGCAGGCTTCCGAGGAACTAGCAAGATTAGCGGTGCTGCAGAAGTCGGAAATGTCGTTTTTCAAAATCTAATTTTAAATTCACAAGTGAGAAAGCCTCTTGAAAAAGAGGCTGAGTATAGCAATGAAAAGAAAATTGATATATATGATCGAATCGATTTTATCGAAGCGTATTTAGATGTAATTAACTACTTAAATCAAATCCCGTTACAAGTGATTTATCAATGGATAGATAAATCTAAAGGTGATATTAAGAAGGTTTGTAAAAATTTAGTGATTAATGTTAAAAAGCAGTATGTTATTAAGCTTCATCAACGAGTGAAGTTCAGAGTAACTGATTATTTTATTTATGGTATATGTGATGAGAACCACCCAGTGTCATCTGCGATAATTGCGTATCTTAAAGCTATAAGAATTACAAATAAAATGGCAATAATTGATGAGGCTGTCA
>ASHK01001119.1 GCA_000695745.1 Vibrio madracius
TTGAGTATTACGATAATAACGTAAACGGAACCTTGGTATTAGTCGATGCTATGAGAGAGGTGGGCGTTAAGCACCTTGTGTTTAGTTCATCAGCAACGGTTTATGGTGATCCCGCCTCAGTTCCGATCACGGAAAGTTTTCCAACAAGTGCTACCAACCCTTATGGCCGCAGTAAACTAATGGTTGAAGAGTGTTTAACAGACTTTCAAAAAGCCAACTCTGAATGGACGATAACCCTGCTGCGTTATTTCAATCCAGTAGGGTCGCACCCGACAGGGGAGATGGGCGAAGATCCCCAAGGGATCCCCAATAATTTAATGCCATTTGTGTCACAGGTAGCCGTGGGCCGTCGTGATTTTCTGTCGATATTTGGAAACGACTATCCAACACCAGATGGCACAGGAGTTCGTGACTACATTCATGTTATGGATCTCGCCGATGGACATATTGCAGCTTTGAAGACGCTAAACCATCGAAGAGGGCTGCATATCTATAACCTTGGTACGGGCAATGGCTCAAGCGTATTGGATATGGTTAAGGCGTTTGAGTTAGCTTCAGGACAACAAATTCCTTACAAGATTGTTGATCGTCGTCCGGGCGATATTGCAGAGTGCTGGGCCGATCCAAGTAAAGCCAATAAAGACTTAGGTTGGGCGGCTACACGTTCTTTGCAAGATATGACGACCGACGGTTGGAAATGGCAATCTCAGAATCCAGAAGGCTATCCGGAATAATGTTTTATTAACATTTTGTCATTATCTGTCACAAATGAGCGCGTAATGCGCTCTTTTTTGATCTGGATCTCTTTCGACAGTGAATAAAAAGTATGAAATTGTTGTGATTTTGATAAAATGGAATTAGTACTTAATTTTACATGWTAAATAACTTTTTATCTAAGGGGAACTCAATGGAGTTAGCACTCATCATTACTTTCGTAGTAGCAGCAGTAGTAATGGTTAAGAAAGAAATGGCTAATAAGTAATATTCATTCTAACATTTTGATTACAAACCTTTTATCTGAATGAATTTATTAATAAAACCGGCAGTAGCGTTTTTTTATGTCTTAAATCTGCGTAATTAACGATAAAAATTTATTGTCGTCACGAATAAAAACAATCGTTGTATTTTTATCGTCTAAACTCTTAAGGTGCACGCTCTTTCCGGTCGTCCGATACCGGGGTTTCACACTCATAAAACAAACATCTATAAGAGGATACTGCCATGCGCATTGCGATTCTATCTCGCAACGAAAACTTGTACTCAACTCGCCGCCTAAAAGAAGCTGGGGAAGCGAGGGGACATCAAGTGGATATCATTGATACCCTGCATTGCTATATGGATATTACTAGTAGTAACTCTAAAGTCCGTTATATGGGTGAGGAGTTACCTCAATACGATGCTGTGATTCCAAGAATTGGTTCATCTATTACGTTCTACGGAACAGCAGTAGTTCGCCAGTTTGAAATGATGGGCACTTTCTGCGTAAACGAGTCGGTAGCAATCAGCCGTTCACGTGACAAACTTCGCTCATTACAGCTACTATCTCGTAAAGGGATTGGTCTACCAAGAA
>ASHK01001120.1 GCA_000695745.1 Vibrio madracius
GCTTCATGCAGTAATGTGTGGAGTAAGGTATCTAACGCGCCTTCTTTGGCTGGCTTACCAAATTTTTCTTGATAGTCATTATTTAAGAAGTAGTTAAGGGAGTCGATGTAAAACTCATAGGGAATGTGGACAGTGTGAGATTGTGGGTCATAAAGCGGGCCATCATCTCCGCCGTATTGAATCGTTAGATCGCGCTCAAAAGGGAAGTAAGCTTTGGAAAGCTGCACCACGAGATCGTTTATTTTGCTCTGTTCTATGGCGAGTTGGGCTTGCCTTTCTACGGTTGAATCTGCGTCATCATAACTAATCTTGACGTTACCCGATGCGGTATATGAGGCCAATAGAGCGACTGAAAACACAGCCTTTTTTAGTATCGATTTCATGCTATTTTCCACCCATTCAGTGCTTCAATTAGTCGCAATGGCCTGTCTGTGGTACACTGCGCGATTAATTTAGTGTAGTTCTTCTTTTTAAATCCATAAACTCAATGTAACCAATAGGTTAATAACATCTTTATTAATCGTCTTCGGTCGCATATTGTGCCGACTCTTCCCGGCATTCTAAGAAGTGATAGATAGTCTTAACAAGGTCGTTTGGTGTCTGCTTACCATGAGTCGCCATCTATTCTATTTCTACTACACTTTACAATTTAGTCGAACCTCATTAAGGAAGATGAGCGATAAAGCAAAAAAAGAGGTTATATGAACAACACCATCTCTGTTGGCACGTTAGAATCTTTTTTGATCGCTATCAGCGTTCTTTTTCTGGGACATATCATTAATAGCAAGCTCCCTGTTCTAAAAAAATACAACATTCCGGAACCTATCGTTGGTGGGTTAATCGTCGCTCTCATTATTACATTTTTGCACTTCAACAATGTAAATCTTGAGTTTTCATTGCCGTTGCAAAAAACGTTTATGTTAATGTTTTTCAGTACTGTTGGGCTCGCGGCTAACTACACTCAGTTAATGAAAGGTGGTGCTAAGGTCTTTATTTTCTTAGCGGTAGCATCGGTCTACATCATTATCCAGAATAGCGTCGGGGTCGGCCTAGCTACGATGTTAGGTCTAGAGCCTTTGATGGGGTTGATTGCAGGCTCCATAACTCTCTCTGGTGGTCATGGTACGGGTGCGGCTTGGGCTCAGACTTTTACCGAGACATACGGTATTAGCAATACACTTGAAATTGCGATGGCTTCAGCGACATTTGGATTGATTATTGGCGGTATTATCGGAAGTCCGGTAGCACAGCGACTTATTGATAAAAACAATTTTGAATCTGAATACGGCCGTGGCAATGATACTCATGAACGCTTCCCAGAGCTTGTGACTTACAATGAGTACGAGAGAGACAGAGTCACTGCAAAGAAAGTTATAGAGATTTTATTCATCTTGCTCATTTGTGTGACAGGCGCAAAGCACTTACATGCGTGGGTGAATACCTTTGAAATACCTTGGTTAATGGTTCCTGACTTCGTCTACGCACTGTTTATTGGTGTCTTTATTACCAATATATGTGAAGTAACAAAGAGCTATAAAGTTGATGCGGAAACTGTCGACATTCTTGGTACGGTCTCTTTGTCCCTGTTCCTTGCTATGGCGTTGATGAGTCTACAATTGTGGAATATCTTTGACCTAGCGATTCCTTTCTTGATCATACTTTCGGTTCAATCTGTTATTTTGGCCCTGTTTGCGTACTACATTACTTTTAGAGTAATGGGCAAAAACTATGATGGAGCAGTTATTGCTGGTGGCCACTGTGGATTTGGCTTAGGTGCTACACCAACGGCTGTTATGAATATGGGGTCGATCGTCAACCGTTTTGGCCCTTCTCCTCAAGCCTTTATGGTGGTCCCTATAGTGGGGCGTTTTTTATTGATATTGTAAATTTAATCATTCTACAAGGATTTATTACGATCATAGGCTAAGCTTAAAATTGTTCTCAAAAAGTCTCGCTTTTGCGAGACTTTTTTCGTTTTTGAGACAAAACCAAAATAGTTCTCCAAATGGTTTCATTTTGGTAGCTGGTCTGATATCTAAATGTAAACAAAAAGTAAAAATGCGCATGAGGGGTTTTCAGGCGCTGGCTATGGTTGGCTAAAACAAACAAAAGACGTTGCTTTTCGTTGCCGGAAGCAAATTCAAGGAGTAGATCATGAGTACGTTGTCTCTAATGGGGTTGGCAAGAGTATCTGGTACGTTGGTTATCGATACTCAAGGAAAACTCATTATCGTTCCGGAAGGAACCGAACCAAGACCTGGAGACGTTGTGATCAACGTTTTGAACAATGCTGATGTTGGCGATGACTTGGATCTCGTGTTACTAGATGAAGATGGGAACAGCCAAGAAATCGACGTTTCTGATGTAGATGCAGATGAAATCATCGCTGCGATTGAGGCGGGTGAAGACCCGACTCAGAATGAAGAACAAGCCACGGCAGCAGGTGAGGTGAATGGTTCAAGCCCGACGGCGACAGGGGCTATCGAGCGCGATGGCTCGCAAACGTTAGCTAAAACACAGTTCGACACTTCTGGCCTCGAGTCACAAGGCCTAACGACAACACAGTCCAATACTCTCCTTCAGGTTCTCGTCAACTCAGCTCCACAAATTCTCAGCACCGCTCTAGGGGGAAACGTTGTGGAGGCCGGTCATAACTCAGATGGTAGTGATTTTGATGGGACTGCTGAGCTTAAAGGCCAACTTTCAGCAACCGATCTTGAATTTGATGATGGAACGTTGATTTGGAGCGTGATCTCGACGCCGGAAAATCTTTCTGACTACGGTGAGTTTGAGCTTGCCGATAATGGTGAATGGACCTTCCGTTTAAATAACGATTCCAATGCAACACAAGCCTTAAACGCCAATGATACCGTTACGCTTTCCTTTAACATTCAAGTCACTGATTCCCTTAACTCCTCAACCTCACAACCATTCGTGATTACCATTAATGGTACCAATGACAAACCAGTGATTAGTACAAATAGCGAATTCGATGGTGACGTTGTTGAAGCTGGGCATAATGATGATGGGTCAGAAGCCGCAGGATCTGCATCGGTCAGTGGGCAATTGAATGCAACCGATGTTGACTCTCCAGATGACAGTTTGGTTTGGTCAGAAAACGGCGATGTGTCTTCTGCATATGGTAATTTTTCAATTACAGAGTCGGGTGTTTGGACATTTGAACTGGATAATTCCGCTGATGAAGTTCAAGCCCTACGAGAAGGCCAATCTATCTCTCTTGAGTTCAACGTCAAAGTTACTGACGATCAAGGTGTTGATGTCTTTCAAACGGTTGTTATCACCCTTCAAGGGACCAACGATAAACCTGTGCTTGATTCGCAGTTAGTGACATCAGGTGAAGTTAGAGAATCGGGACATTTAGATAATGCTACGGATGATGCTGGCACGCCAAGTACGGGAGGGCAGCTCTCGGCAACCGATGTAGACTCGTCCAACTTGACGTGGAGCACAGTCGGCGATGTCAGTAACCCTTACG
>ASHK01001121.1 GCA_000695745.1 Vibrio madracius
AGTGGTTTTGGGCTGCTTTCCTCTACACAGGTATCAGCAGCCGGTTTTCAACTGGCAGAATATTCAGCGACAGGCTTGGGACGTGCTTTTGCAGGTGAAGCTGCTATGGCCGATAATGCAAGCGCACAATGGCGTAACCCAGCGATGCTGACGTATCTGAAAGGTACTCAAATTTCAGGTGGAGTGCTTTATGTAGACCCGAACATCGATGTCTCTGGTACCTCTTCAAAGCTTGGTCCTACTGAAGCGAAAGATATTGCCAATAGCGCCCCTATTCCCAATCTGTATCTTTCACACCAGTTCAATGAAAGCCTAACAGGTGGCCTTGCATTAGGTTCGAACKTATGGCATGGAAACCGAACTAGATAACACGTTTTTGGCGACCCAATACGGCAATCAAGCTAAGGTAATGACGGTAGAGGCTATCGCAAGCTTAGGCTACCGAATCAATGAGCAATTTAGCATCGGTGGTGGTGTACGTTTCGTTACCGGTGAAGGACATTTTGGTGCGTCAATGCCAGTGTCCGGTGCCGACCTAAAATATATGGAAGGAAAAGACAGCTCTTGGGGTTACCAGATTGGTGCCGCATGGCAGATCAACCCTAATAACCGTATCGGCCTGGCGTACAAATCAAAAGTAACGATGGATTTCGAGGGCGATGCTAGCGGTTTGCTAGTACCAAACCAGAGTATCGGTGGCACATTGTCCGTTCCGCTACCAGCAACCCTAGAATTGTCATCATTCCATCAGCTTACTGATAAATGGGCAGTTCACGGCAGCATCAACTGGACGCAATGGAGTGATTTCGACAAACTGGTTGCTGAATATGATAATGGTATGAGTGATCATATCAAAGGCGAATACTGGAAAGACAATTATCGTTTCGCCCTAGGTACAACTTACAGTTTGAGCAAGAAAGTGACACTGCGCGGTGGTATCGCGTATGACATGTCAGCGGTTGACGATAAGTATCGAACAACCACTATTCCAGAAACGGACCGTACATGGCTAAGTGCTGGTGCTAGTTATGCGTTTACTGACCAATTCTCAATGGATGCTGGTTTGACATATATTATGGCTCGCAAAGCACCGATTGTTGAACCTAGAGATTCACACGACCAAGCGGCATCGGTGTTCGGTGACTTTACCGGCGAAATATCTGGTGATGTTTGGATTGCAGGTGTTCAAGCGAACTATCGTTTCTAAATCCTCGATAGTTTGCAACACGCTTGAAGAGATTCTCGTTTTCACGAGAATGACGATTATCTCGATTCGGGATCACTCGTCATCCTCACGAAAGTGAGGATCTCGTTCAACAAGTCGTAGCCCAACCGTCGTTCTATTACCGCCACCACGCGCTTTACAAGATCCTCGTTTTCACGAGAATGACGTTGATTCCGACCAAAGGCTACTCAAAGTCATCTAAATAATCGTCGATATACGCCTCTTGCTCCGCATCTACCTCATCGTCTGCGACTTCTGCTTTGTAGTTTTGGCGTTGAATATAAATATCACGTGTCAACGAATACGGATCTGGAGACTGCTCAAGCGTAGCTTCTTGAGGGACAACAAGCGCCCGCTTTTCCATCCCCTCTAGCGCCCATTTACCAAGGCTTGCCCAGAAGTTCAAGAATGAAATAGGTGGATACAACCCGTCGACTATGTCCGCACCCTCACGCAACGTGATAGGGCCGTAACCGGGAACCATAAAATAAGGACCCGTCCCCACACCATAGTGACTATCGCATCACCAAACTCTTTCTTATCTCGTTTTTCAATGCCGGCCGCCGAAGCAATATCCATAAATCCTAGTAGCCCAACGTACTGTTTATCCAAAATCGGTTGAAGTGATCAAGGGCTTTTCCACCGTTCCCCATCACAGCATTGTTCACCGCGCTAAAAGGCTCATCTAAGTTAGCTAAAAAGTTACGAACGCCCAGCCTCACGGGGTCTGGAGTATAGTTTACATAGGCAAGTGAAACAGGTCTTACGAAGTAGGGATCGAGATAATCGTAGTTAATCGTCCACATCGCTCGGTTAAAGCTTTCAAAGGGATCATAGACTTCTGTACCAACCGGAGTGACGTCATCACTGGGCTGCTCTGCACTACTGTTTATTTGCAGATTATCGGCCGCATTCAAACTTGAGTCCGAAGGGGCTAGTGTCGTTTCTTGGCTCTCTATTGGTTCGACATCTTCTGGAGATGAAGAGCAACCAAACAAAAAATACGCTAGAAAACAAAAACGAAAAGAGCAT
>ASHK01001122.1 GCA_000695745.1 Vibrio madracius
TGGATACACTCGCGACTTTAGCTTTATATAAAAATACCCTCCCAAATAGGGAATACAGTACCAAACATGGAAAACCATCAGGCAGTTACAGCGACAACAAAAGTAATGGCAATGGATGGTCCGCGCTTGATATAGGTCGATTACTTATTTGGCTACGCATCACCGAACAAATGCTGCCCGAACTGGCTAGTAAAGTCGCCAGCATAGAAAAAACTGGAAACTAGCATCAGCAGTTCACAAAGGTACTCTTTATGGCACCAAACTATATAAAAACAAAGAACACTACCGACAAGAAGGACGCTTAGCTATCTGCAATACGCCGCACAAGGGTTTGAGTTATTCGGCTATAACTTAGCGCAGAGCTTTACCAAACAGCACGTAGAAAAAGTGTCGGTAGATGGTATGTCTGTCTATGTAGATACTCGAAACGTCCCCTATTTCACAACGGACCCCTATGTACTAACTGCCATAGAAATAGGACAAAAAAACGTCTGGTGGAATCAGCTGGACCAACTTTACCAACTGCATAAAAAACGCTCCAAGCAATTAGGCCAGCCCCTAGTGTTTTCCGAAGATGCGATGAGTAAAAGTCCTTGGTTTGCCTACAACAATATTTACTATTATGGCAAACTTGGTTGAGTGTGAGCCCCAGTGGGAAACCGATTGAGAATCCTCAAACGTTCAGTTCGAAGATAGGATTCGGACTAAGTGTTTTATATTCCGACGATTTCTCACAACAACTCTACAATACGGTGGTTAAAACCAGTCTAAGTTCTCGAAGTATCCCAACCGGTCGCTATAAAAATGGCGGTACCAATACCGCCTATAACATCAACACCAACGCCCTGGTGCTCACTGCACTATGGTATAAAGCCCTGGGCAATCACCCCCTTTATCCTTATGCATTAGAGCATTCACATTCCAGCAAATAGCCTGCCGATTCGCTCGATAATGTCACCTAGAGTGTTCTTACGTTAAACACATGATCCACATTGCTGATCGCTGAAAGAAGTTCCTCATTAGGCTCTTGCTCAATATCGAGAATGGTATACGCGACCTCCTCTCGGCTTTTATTCAGCATATCGAGTACGTTAATATTCAAATCAGCCAACAGAGACAATACGCTCCCCAATACCCTAGGGACATTATCGTTAGCAAACGTAATTCGGTAGCCTCTGCCCTTTCTAAACGAAATCGTAGGAAAGTTAACTGAATTAGTAATGTTGCCATTTTCCAAGAAATCAATGAGCTGCTCTGCCCCCATGATGGCGCAATTTTCCTCTGCTTCGGACGTCGAAGCGCCAATATGAGGCATGAGGATCACGCCATCACGCCCAATAAGAGAGGGCGTTGGAAAGTCAGTCACATACTGATCAATTTGGTGATTCTCGAGCGCAGTGATTACTGCGTCTGTATCGACAATTTCTTTACGAGCAAAATTCAGCAACACCATACCCGGTTTAGCTGAAGACAATAAATCGTGGTTAATCAATCCTATCGTTGAAGGCAGTGCGGGAACGTGAACGGTCACGAAATCACATTTTGCCATTAACGACACTAAATTCTCCGCTCGCTTAATACGACTTGATAACCGCCAAGCCGCTTCAACACTCAACGCTGAATCGTAACCAATCACGTTCATACCAAGATCAATAGCGGTGTTAGCAACAGAGGCACCAATTGCGCCTAAACCAATGACACCAAGTGTTTTGCCTTTGATTTCAGAGCCAGAAAAACGCTTCTTTTCCTTCTCTAATAGCTTATCCATCGCCATAGCATCAGTCATATCCGAGAGGGTGTGGGAGTAACGAATCCCCCCACGACATCTCTTGCCGATAACAAAAGTCCGGTTAATACCAACTCTTTCACTGCATTGGCATTAGCACCCGGCGTATTAAACACGACGATTCCATTTTCTGTGCAAGATTTGATCGGAATATTGTTTACCCCTGCTCCGCATCGTGCAATGGCTTTAACGCTTGAAGCAATGGACTCATCATGGAGTTTATGACTGCGAAGCAAAATTGCATCAGGCTCACCAAACTCACTACATACTTCATATTTGTCGCGTGAAAACTTATCCAATCCTTGATTCGAAATAGCGTTGTAGGTCTTTATTTTCTTCATTGTCGCTTCACCTTAAGTTGAAATTCCATTTCTACTCATCAGCGTACTGTTATTGTCCCAAAGCTGGCTTTTTTCTGTTGTGCCAGAGACAACAAAGCACCTGACCAGCAGGTGCTTTGTAATTATTGTGTGACTTCAGCATAAGCCCAATCTAGCCATGGCAATAACGCTTCCAAGTCGCTAGATTCAACGGTAGCCCCTACCCAAATTCTGAGTCCCGCTGGCGCGTCCCGATAAGCGCCGATATCAAACGCGACACCTTCATCATCCAACAATTTAATCATCGCTTTAACTTGCTGCTCCGATGCATCAAGCGTGAGGCATACACTGGTGTTAGAACGTTGTGTTGGTTCTTTAGCTAAGAAGTGTATCCATTCTCGTGATTCCACGAAGTTTGTTAGTACAGCAAGGTTGGATTCTGATTTCTCAATCGCCGCACCTACACCGCCAATATCTGCCACCCAATCGAGAGCATCAATATAGTCCACCACGCATAACATAGAGGGCGTATTAATCGTCACCCCCTTGAAAATGCCTTCTATGAGCTTTCCACCTTTTGTCATGCGGAAAATCTTCGGCAGTGGCCACGGCGGTGTATAAGACTCTAATCGCTCGACCGCTTTAGGGCTCAAAACAATGACCCCATGAGCCCTTCTCCACCTAACACCTTCTGCCAGCTGAAAGTGACCACATCCAGTTTTTCCCAAGGCATTGGCATCGCAAACACAGCAGAGGTTGCATCACAAATAGTCACTCCCTCTCTATCATCGCTAATCCAATCACCATTCGGGACTTTCACTCCAGAGGTCGTGCCATTCCATGTAAAGATGATATCGTGTTGCGGATT
>ASHK01001123.1 GCA_000695745.1 Vibrio madracius
TCCGTTYKTTGACTTTTCTTTCGAAAACGAAGAAGCCTCCAAGCCTAGTGGAGAAAAAAGAAGTCAAAAAAGAACAGATTAGTCGGGTACATAGTATATGTAGTCGTAAGTTTTATTGGGCTAAGCCACACAATAAGCAAGGGAGTGGGGAGCGTCAAGCAAAAAAATAGCGCCTTACGGCGCTATTCTACAATCGTTCTATTTGGGAGCCTTTATTCGGTTTCTTCTGCCAACTCAGGCTTATCGGTGCGTCTTGCTTCTGGCTTATGTCTGAGTTTGTTCAGCTGACGTTCTAACTTCTGTTCTACCTCGTTAACGGCAGCGTATAAATCTTCATGAGTAGCGGAAGCGACAAGTTTGCCTTTGGGTACCGTAATGGACGCTTCGAATTTCATTTGTTTGTTTGGCTCTTCGCTGAAAGCAGTTTGGCAACTAATGATGTCGACTTGCCATTTTTCTAATTTCTTAAACTTGCTTTCGATATGCTCACGGATTGCAGAGGTGATCTCAATGTTTTTACCAGTGATGTTTACTCTCATATGTTTTTTCCTCTGTTGCATCCCTCATGGGTTAACTCCAGATTACTTATCCATAGAGAAAAGAATGTGATCTAGATCACTAAATTGAGAGGGTTTTTCGCATCCAAATTTAAATGTGATCTAACGCAAAMYTTTTACTGTTAACACACAAAAGACTTTCTTTTCCGTCAAAAGTCATTAAGTTGGAAAGAGTAGCGCACTGAAAATCCTCCATTTTTGGCGCACTATTACGACCTAAGAAATCTCCTGCTTAAAATTCATCCTATATAAAAATGTGATCTTGGTCACTCTGTGGCGGTTTCCTTTTTTGAACCTAAAACTCTATAAAATTCAATGTCACTATTGAGTGCTTGCTGCTCTTGTCTAATCTGTTGAAGTGATTCAAGTTGCTTGTAAATAACGTAATAACGATTGATGTTTGCGACATAAGTGACAGGTTCTGAACTGATATTTCTCCGTGCCATAAGCTCAACATTACCAAACCATTTGTTAGGGTTGTACCCGTGCTTAGTCGCTAATCGGCGCATCTTAGCAATGTTTCCTGGACCAGCATTGTACGCCGCAAGTGATAAATAGACCTTGTCATCGTCGCTAATGTCATCGTCGCTAAAATATCGATCTTGAATAAAGCGCATGTACTTCACACCAGCATGAACATTGTTGTCTATTTTATTGATATTCTTGATGTTGACGTTGCGATCCCTTGCGGTGCTCGGCAGTACTTGCATAATGCCTACCGCCCCTTTAGGAGAGACCTTATTTTGGTTGAGCTTAGATTCCTGAAAGSCTGAGCCGCGATCATAAGAAAATCGAAAT
>ASHK01001124.1 GCA_000695745.1 Vibrio madracius
AACCAATAATCAGGCTGGCAGTTCCTTTCTATGCGTCTGGGGCGAGGTTACCTGTCCATTGCGTTACACGAGTTGGGCGGTGATGTTCTTATTGATAGCAAAATCGAAATTCATGAAATCGATCAAGACGATGTGTTGGCGCGGCTTCTTTATGAAATTGATGACTTTTTTGAAAGCTATAATGAGCAACTAGACCGTGTGACAAGTATTGCGATCACATTACCGGGTTTGGTGAATTCCGATCAGGGTATTGTTCTACAAATGCCTCATTACAATGTCAAAAACTTGAACATTGGAGAAGAGATTTTCAAAGCCACTGGTTTACCGGTATTCGTTGCCAACGATACTCGTGCATGGGCACTGGCTGAGAATCTATTCGGTCATTCTCAAGACTGCGATAACTCTGTGCTGATTTCCATTCACCACGGGTTAGGTGCTGGTATTATCTTAGACGGTCGCGTGCTGCAAGGTCGCCACGGTAACATCGGCGAACTTGGCCATATTCAGATTGATCGTAATGGCGTTGCTTGCCATTGTGGTAATCGAGGTTGCCTTGAGACGGTAGCTAGCTCTCAGGCGATAAGAGACGAAGTCACCAACAGATTAGCCAGAGGCGAAGTTTCATCCCTGTCTGAATGCGAAGATATTACCGTCGAAGCGATTTGTGAAGCAGCGGCGAATGGCGATGCGCTAGCGATTGCTGTGATTGAAAAGCTGGGTGAACATTTGGGGTCGGCAATTGCTATTGTAATTAACTTGTTTAACCCAGAGAAAGTGCTGATTGGTGGCGTTATCAACCAAGCAAAGTCGATTTTGTATCCAGCAATAGAACGCTGTATCAGTGAACAAAGTCTTCCTGTTTACACACAAGATCTTCAGCTCGTCGAATCTCGTTTTTATAAACAAGCGACGATGCCAGGTGCTGCTTTGGTCAAACAAGCGCTTTATGACGGCTTACTTTTAATGAAAGTGATTGAAGGATAAGGCTTTTCACCATTTTTGTTGATGGTCATATTTTTCTTAACAAAGTCGGTAAACTTCTTGTGCTTCCTGCCGATTACATGAGATAAGAGTTTTAGTTCGTGTTTTACCAAGGAAGCCTCATGTCGAGCGTTTTAAGTTCAGTAGATCAGCGTACCCAGTTAGTGGGAGAAAACAGGTTAGAGCTGTTAATGTTCACTCTTAACAGTCGTCAAACTTTCGCTATCAATGTCTTCAAAGTAAAAGAAGTCCTAAAACTTCCTGCGTTGACTCAGCTTCCTGGTTCCCATTCTAGTATCCGCGGTGTCGCGTCGTTACGTGGCGAATCTGTTCCCGTTATTGATTTACGTCGTGCGATTGGCTTTCCGCCAGCGACAGATACTGGCGACCAAAACTTGATTATTACTGAATACAATCGTTCTGTTCAGGTTTTTTGGTCGGTGAAGTGAAGAATATCGTGAACACCGCCTGGACCGAGATCCAACCGCCACCTCGCACTGTAGGTCGCGCAAATTATCTAACCGCGATCACTAAGGTTGAGGAGAATCAGCAAGTCAATTTGGTTGAAATTATTGACGTTGAGAAGGTGTTAGCAGAGATCATCGACTATGATGTGTCTATTTCTGAACATACTCTTGATCGCAGCCTATTGCCTCATCTCGCGGCAAAAAAATCCTTATCGTCGATGACTCTTCAACGGCTCGTAATCAAGTCAAGGGGACATTAGATCAGCTTGGTGTTGAGATCATTGAATGTTTCGATGGTGCGATGGCATTTAATTTACTCAAACAATGGTGTGATGAAGGTGTCGACGTTGGTAATGAACTGTTGATGATGATTACTGATGCGGAGATGCCTGAAATGGATGGTTATAAGCTGACGCATGAAGTGCGCAGCGATCCAAGGATGCGCAGTCTATTCGTTACTTTAAATACGTCGCTCAGTGGGAGCTTCAATGAAGCAATGGTAGAGAAAGTCGGTTGTGATCGTTTTATCTCTAAGTTTCAGCCTGATTTATTGGTGGAAGTGGTACAAGACCGCATGCGAGAAGTATTGTGATTATTTTTTAATGCAAAATAAACTACGCTGTACGTTAAAAATAGGCTATAATTTATCCGCATTATGGTTAAAAACCATAAGGATCATAAATAAATTTTAACTACCAGCTAAAGGTTGTTCCATCAGAATGATTTGGTTAACTTCTAAAGTCTTGATGACGTTAAGTTTACTCATTTTCAGGGAATGGAAAAAAAGACGTACGGAAGCGGCAGTCGAAGCGGATCTATGATTCAATACGATTTAAAACGGAGCGATATCGCTCCCGTTTTTTCGTTTTAGGTTTGTTATCAGTGGAACTCTCTTGATTGTACCTTAAGATCAGAAAGTTGATCCGTCATATCAATTAAACGTCCTGCTATCACGTGGGTGACCTGTCCTTCACGTTCTAAAATACCTTTCACCTTGAGAATTTTGGCAGTGAGATACTGTTTCTTTTGTGCTCTAGCAGTCGCTTGCCAAACGACAACGTTGATATTACCGGTATCGTCTTCGAGAGTAAAAAAGGTCACACCTGCTGCCGTACCCGGGGACTGTTTCCCTGTTACGGTACCCACCACGGTGACCAATGACTTGTGCGCTTTTAGCGCAAGATCGCGCATCCGAGTAAAACGCCCTAACTTACCTGCTTGATCCAAAAGAGTAATCGGGTGTTGTTCGAGAGACACGTTCATTGAAGAAAAATCTTCTAACATATCTTCAATTGGTGAAGGCTGGTGGGGGAGTGACGAGTCATCGCTCTTCTCCGATTGAAACAAGGGTAAATCTTGCAATCTATCCATCATCGCCCATCGTGTGGCATAACGATGTCCTGATATGGCTTTTAGTGCATTGGCTGAAGCGAGTATTTCTAACTCACGACGATTCAGGCCAAGCTGTTTAATTTGCGTGGCGGTCGTAAAACCTTCATGAGGTCTATGCTGTAGCAGACGTTGCATACTCGATTCACTGAGCCCATTAACTTGTCTAAAGCCCAGTTGCAGTATTAAGCCTTGTGGTGTGGGTCTTAAATAGTGGTGGTACTGCGAATAATTGACGCACACCGGGCAATCGAAATACGATGTCGTTTTGCGTCTTGGAGCAGCTGTGATGAACTGTAAAAGCCCATAGGTAGACTATTA
>ASHK01001125.1 GCA_000695745.1 Vibrio madracius
CTAGAGCACTCAGAAGCTTACCGCCTGGTTGAGTTACGATTGCCTTCTCAGGATCGCCATTTACAGAGATCGTGATGTCGCCTGTTGGTACTAGCTTAGATTTAGCGAACAAAATCACTAAAACTAGGGCTAGAACAATCAGCGTAAACATCACTACACCAAGAATAATGTCCATTGACTATTCCTTATACCTTACAGTTGAACACCAGAGAATGACATGAAGCCTAGTGCCATCAGACCTACTGTAATAAACGTGATACCAAGACCACGAAGACCAGGAGGTACATCAGAGTACTTCATCTTCTCACGGATACCCGCTAGCGCAACGATAGCTAGCATCCAACCCACACCAGAACCAAAGCCGTAAACGACAGATTCTGCAAAGTTGTAATCACGCTGTACCATGAATGATACGCCACCAAAGATTGCACAGTTCACCGTGATTAGCGGTAGGAAGATACCCAGTGCGTTATACAAAGGTGGGAAGAAGCGGTCTAGCACCATCTCAAGGATTTGTACTAGCGCTGCGATTACACCGATAAAGGTAATAAAGTTCAAGAAGCTAAGGTCGACACCTTCAACCAGCGCATTATCTTTAAGAACCAGGTTATACAGCAGGTTGTTTACAGGTACTGCAACTGTAAGTACAACGATTACCGCGACACCTAGACCGAAAGAAGTTTTTACTTTCTTCGAAACTGCTAGGAATGTACACATACCTAAGAAGAAAGATAGCGCCAAGTTTTCGATGAAAATCGACTTAACTAATAAGCTAATATAATGTTCCATGACGCCGTTACTCCTTCGCTTCTACTTGTTCTGGCTTGATAATACGAATTATCCAGATCAGGAAGCCGATTAGGAAGAACGCAGAAGGCGCTAGAAGCATCATACCGTTAGGCTGATACCA
Organism: Vibrio madracius; assembly: GCA_000695745.1. Taxonomy (GTDB): domain Bacteria; phylum Pseudomonadota; class Gammaproteobacteria; order Enterobacterales; family Vibrionaceae; genus Vibrio; species Vibrio madracius. Next base: position 911 of record ASHK01001125.1, read on the forward strand.
ACCACCGTTGCTTACCAACGGTAGAACTTCCATACCGAACAGCTTGCCTGAACCAAATAGTTCACGGAAGAAGCCTACAGTAATTAGAACGAAGCCATAGCCAAGACCGTTACCAATACCGTCGATTAATGATGGGATTGGCTCAGATTTCATAGCGAATGCTTCCGCACGACCCATTACGATACAGTTAGTAATGATAAGACCTACGAATACTGAAAGCTGTTTCGAGATATCGTATAGATATGCTTTCAAGATTTGGTCTACCACAATTACCAACGACGCGATGATCGCCATCTGAACGATGATACGTACGCTATTTGGAATATGGTTACGAATAAGAGACACGAAGAG
>ASHK01001126.1 GCA_000695745.1 Vibrio madracius
CGTTACCGACTAAATACCCAAACACACAATCTAGAGCAGTTTGCTTATTGGTGTCGCGACAGGTTCTGCCAATTACAATGACTAGCTCTCCCTCAAAGTGAACATTGTTGGCCTCATCAGGAAATGATAACGAGCCACTTAGCCTAATGGCGTCGATGGACTTGAAGAATATTTCGGGTTTTGCTGCGCCAGAATTGCCTGCATGACTGCGAAAGTTGAGGCCAACAGCATAAACGCTACCGTGAGTAATAGGGGCTAGCAACGTTGCTTCACTGGCTGCGATCACTTTCAAGGTAGCAGGACTGTCGAATGGTCTTGACGACAAAAGTTCATAATGGTGTGGTGTTTTTTGTGAGACCCGCATCCAATACTGTTTGTCTTGATACTCAACGAGTCCATATTGTGCCGCTATTGATTGAAAGGTCATAAAAACCAGTAACAGTAAAAGTCTCATTATTACCATCCTTGGGTAGATTCCTGAATACATCTATGAAAGTGTGTTTAACAGAGTATAGTGATGAGTTATTCGTTACGTGAACCTCGATGTCTGGTTCAATAGAACTTAGTAGTTAATGGAAAGATATGGAAAAATTTGATTCGATTTATGCCAGAGCAGCAGAGAGAAAAGGTGGTAGACAGGAGCTTGAGTCGATAGTTGCCAAACCTCTTGGTCGAGATGAAGTAGCGGCTATTCCTGAAGATCGTTGGTTGTCGGCGTTTTCAATGAAAGTGTTCCAAAGCGGCATATCGTGGAAAGTAGTGCGAAATAAATGGCCAAACTTCGAGGAACATTTCTTCCAATTCAGAATCGACCCGTTACTGATGCTGTCGGAAGAGCAGTGGGAGAAAAAGCCCAAGACCCAAAAATCATTCGTCATATGACCAAAGTTATGTCGATCCCAGCTAACGCGGCGATGATCCAAGCCGCGCGCTACGAACACGAATCTTTTGCTCAGATGGTTGCTGACTGGCCGAAAGAGACCATTGTAGAACTTTGGGCATATCTCAAAAACACGGAGCAAGACTAGGTGGAAATACCGGGCCTTATGCGTTACGACAGTTAGGTGTCGATACTTTTATCTTGTCGAATGACGTAGAAGGCTATTTGCGTAATACCAACATCATTGACTCGGGAAGAGGGACAAAACGTGCGATGAATGCGGCAAACAAAGCCTTTATGGAATGGCACCAAGAGTCGGGTAGGTCGCTTTCGGAAATTAGCCAAATTATCGCTTATGGCTTCGGTGACAATCGCGTTTAATCAGACAAACAGAGCTGTTTTTTCTGGATTGCTAGGCAGGGCAATTCTATTGGTTTGACACATAAGTAAACCCCTGCTTACGCAGGGGGAACGATTTAAGGATAAGGCATCAGAACAGCACTTATGACTCCAGAATCACTCGAGTATCTTCGCTCAACGACTCCAATTCACTTGCGACATCTTTAATTTGCATCTCAGCGGGTATTTTTTAGTGCCATTGTTGCCGTAAACAGGCTTGAACCAATACCGCCGCCGCCTGCGATAAACACACGATGGCAATCCATATCAAGAATACGAATATCTTGCCCATCTAAGAATTGAGTAATTTCGTTAACGATACCGGCTCGATCATTAGCATCTAATCGTAGCTGGAACACCTTTTCTTGATCATGGCGATGTTCGGCTGTGTCCGTAATTTGAACCAATAACCCTTGCTGCTCACTGAAGGCACGTTTGACAGCTTGGGCATTTTCTGTAGGAAGCTCGACTTTAATGACGGCAGCTACATGATCTTCGACAAAATTCACTTTACTTACTAGCCATTTACCCCCGTTTTCGTGGGTAACTGATGCAAGGTTTTTAATGGTGGTTGGGCTAGCTTGGCCAACAAAGTTGACAATGAAAGTACTACTGCTCATACGATTCCCTCCACAGGTATAAAACCAACAACTATCTGAATAGCTAAATCCAGTTAGATCTAAAAACGGCTCGACCGCATGATGAACGTCAAGTATTCACTCTAAAAAATGAAACAAGTTTAGTTAATTGCAATTAGGCGCACAATTTTCCTTGTTTTCATAGAACCAACAAAGAGTTAGTGGAAAATTTACGACCTATGAATGTGCTATTTACAGTTTTCTGACATTGATTCTCTAGACCGACCGGTTTGTTTTGTTTATTGTGTATTCACTTTCTTAGGAGGACACCCATGCAAAATACGACTTTTGATGATTTGAAACTCATTCACAAGCGACTACAAAAGCACTATCAAAGCGAACCGATGCCAAGCTATGACGCTCGCGTTGCCGCGCTGACGTCGCTAAAAGTGTCGTTGCAACGATTCAGTGATGAACTTTGTGATGCGCTGAATCAAGACTATGGAAAGAGAAGCAGGCAGGACACGTTGGTTGCTGATGTCTTGCCATGCCTCGGCAATATTGACCACACCTTGTCTCAGTTAGCGCAATGGATGAGTCCATGCCCTAGAGATGCAGGTCCATTGCTTTCCAGTTCCACTGTTGAGGTGGTGTATCAACCTAAAGGTGTTGTTGGCATTGTCACCCCATGGAATTTTCCAGTCATGCTGTCTATTGGGCCATTAATCTCTGCGATTGCAGCAGGCAATAGAGCCATGATTAAACTGAGTGAGTTTACTCCTGCGACTAACGCGGTCATCCGCGAACTGCTTGCTTGCAGTTTTAGCGATGCTGAGGTGGTGGTCGTTGAAGGTGAACCAGACATCGCGGCTCAGTTTACGTCGTTGCCGTTTGACCATTTACTGTTCACCGGCTCGACAGAGGTCGGTCGTAAAGTGAT